>CAZXSG010001014.1:0-2257 GCA_964643185.1 uncultured Holophagales bacterium | reverse complement strand
ACGACGACGAGCTCGGCCGGCCGCTCCCAGGCGAGCCGGGGTGCGCTCACGACGAGCGTGACGAGGGAGCCGAAGGTCGCGGCGAGCGATGCCGTCAGTGCCGCGAGGAGAACCTCGCCGAGCTCGGGGCGGACGCCGGGGCGCGGGGCTCGCACGCCCGATCTTCGCCGGGATGCCCCGCCGTTGGATCGGGGCCGGCCGCATCACTCCCTCGGGAAGAGGGGTGACCATGCCGGGAAGGACCGTTCGCAATCGGTTGCTGCTCTGCCTCGGCACCCTCCTCGGGGCCTGTGTTGCCGAGGCGCGGGTTCTGTCGCACACGACGGTCACTGACGCGTATTCCGTTCCCGCCGTACAGAAGCGCACGAATCGGTACTACCTGCTGATCGAGCGCGACGCCGCCTCGCCGTTCTTCTACATGGATCTGCCGATCGGCCGCCCGGTGCTGTACGACTCGACCGGCGCGGAGCCTCCCCGCCCCCTGCCGGGGATGACCCGCTCCGCCGAGTACCTCTGGGCCGCCTACAGTGAGGGGCCCGGTGGCGCTCAGTACATCCTTCTCGCGACACCGATCCGCACGGTTTTCAGCGACGACGGAGGTCGCACCTTCAGGGAGCTGGATCCGTCGCTCGGGCAGTACGGGGGGATGTGGAGATTCTCCCGGCCCGCCGCGAGGGGATTCATGGACATCGGGGGACCCGTCGCCCGAGGCGGGCTGGCCGGTGTGCGTCTGGGGACAGGGGATACGCCGTTCGTGTTCCTGGGCCAGGGGCCGGAGGGGCCGGAGCTGGTCGCGGTGTCGACGGAGGGTGGAACGCGGCGCTTGCCGCTCGGAGCCCGGCCGGGCTACACCCTCGTGACGATCGTGGGCTCGGACGCCGGCGGCACCCGCTTCCTCGTGGCCGAGGAAGGCCTCGGCATCCGGCTTCTCGAGGCGGGCCTCGACGGCTCCGTCGAGCAGCTCCTGCCGATCGTGCACGGCACGCTCGGAGAGGGCTTCCTCTCGCGCCTCGGAGACGCGTACGTGGTCCGCTCCGTGGGGAGTGCGGAAGGGACGGTCACCTCTCTGTCCGTGGTGACGCCGGAGGGTTTCACCGAGGTGGCGAGGTCCGAGCCCGATGGCGTCCTGTTCGCCGTTCCGACCTCCTCGTACGACGGAGCGTGGGTCGTCGAACGTTCGAGGGGCCAGGCGACCACACTGTCGCTCCACACGCGGGGAGGGGGCCTCTCCGAACAGTGGCGCGACAAGAGAGCGCCCGAGGTGGTCGCGGTCCACACCGACGCCTCGGGACGCAGGCTGCTCGTGCAGGCGAGGCGTCGCCGGATCGAGCTCCTCGAAAACCGAGTCCTCCACGATCCGGTGCTCGCACTGTGGACGGTGGGGCAGCCAGCGCCCGAGCGGTACGACGAGCTGCTCGTCCTCGAGCACCCCACCCGGGGGTTCGTGAACCTCGACGTGGACCGCGTGGCCGAGGGAGGCACGTTCGTGTTCGATGGCGGAGAGGAGCTGCTCTGGGATGGTGGAGGAGCGGGCAGCCAGCAGCTGCCCCGCCCGGATCCTCTGGACGAGAGGGGCATCGTTCGGGGCGCTCTCCGGCAACAGCTCGTGATCCCGTGGGTCGTTCGCGGTGAAGACTCGCGGGGGAATCCCACCCGCTCGGACGTGGTCTTGCGTAACCCGACGGATGCCGCGATCGAGGTTCTTCTCGAGTTCGTGCCCGAGAGTCCCTCTTTGCCTACAGCGCGGCGCGTCACGCTCGCGGCCTCGGAGATCCGGGTTCTGACGGACGTTCTCTGGGAGGCCTTTCGAATCGAGGCGGGTTCCGGCGCTCTGTTCCTGACACCAAAAGGGCTGGGCAGCGTGGACGCGACGAGCAGCGTTCGGGTGGCCGGGGCCGAGGGCGTGTTCGGGATGACCGTTCCTGCAGTCGACGTGCTCACCACGGCGCACCCTCGCCGTCCCGTCACGTTCACCGCCGCGTTCCCGGGCCTTGGGTTCGACACGAGCATCGTTTCCGCCGGAAGACCCGGAGCCGGCGGCGGAGTGGTCGGCGCCACAGTGGATCCACCCGCGGGCGCTGGGGCGCCGTCGCGGCTGCGGTTCGACCTGCCGTCGGGTGGACATTCCCGCGTGACGGACGCCGCGCGCTCACTTTCTGTCGATCCGTCGCGGGCCCAGGCGCTCGCGCTGGTGCCGGAAGCCGGCGAGGCACTGGCCGCGGTGGTGGTCGAGGACACTGCGACCGGGGACCCGACG
>CAZXSG010001013.1:0-2262 GCA_964643185.1 uncultured Holophagales bacterium | reverse complement strand
CACCCACGTAGGGGAACGGCAGGTGGTCTTCCAGAACGCGCACGGGAAATCTCTTGCGCGCCTTGGCGAGGATCTCGGCCACGGCCGCGGTGCTGCGCTCCTCCGCGAGGAGCAGCCGGAGAGCGGGCTCGGCCTCCTCGAATGGGACGGCCCGCTCGTCGAACCGGTCGTCCACGCGGAAGACGTGAAAGCCGTAGGGCGCCTCGAGGGCGGCCGAGAGAGCGCCCTTGGGGAGGTTCCAAACCGCCTTCTCGAGCTCGCGCGGCAGGTCCCCCTGCGACAGCATGCCGAGGCTCCCGCCCGTCACCGCGTTGGGAGCCTTGCTGAACTTTCGCGAGACCTCGATCCAGGGTTTTCCGGCCTTCAGCTCGCGCAGCAGGGCCTCGGCCTCGGCGCGGGCCGGCAGGAGGAGCTGGGATAGGAGGATCGCCTGCGGTTTCTGGTAGCGCTCGGGGTGCGCCGCGTACTCCTTCCGGAGCACGTCTTCCGAAATGGCGTCGAGCTTCGCGTAGCGTCCGATGACGTCCCGCCGCCTTTCGGCCGGCGTCGTTCCCGCGGGTTTGGGCTCCGCGCTCTCGACCGCGAGCTCGAGGAGCCGCTCCTCGAGGAACTGGTCGAGGAGACTCGAGGCCACCCGGGGCGCCGTGTCCCTGGGTTCGGTTCGCGCCGCGGCGCGAACGTAGGCCGCGTAGTCCTCGAACTCCACGGGCTCCTCGCCGAGGATCGCGACGACCTCGGGCCGGGAGGCGGCGCCGGGCCCTTTGCGCGCGCAGCCCGCGAGGAGCCCCGCGACGACCGCGAGGAGCAGCACGGCGCGCTTCACGCGTCCTGCCCGAACGGAAGATCGCCAGGCAGCCCGGCAAAGGCCTCCCGGTGCGAGAGCGACACGAGGAAGCGGGCCGCGCGGGGCACGATGGCCGCGAGGTCCTTCGTGCCCTCGAACACCTTGAACGCGCGGAACGCGTCGGGCCCCTGGGCCGAGAGCTCGCCCCGGCGCAGCGCGGCGAGGACCTTCTCCATGTCGAGGCGGTGGTCCTTCTCGAACGTCGCCGACATCTCGTCGCCGCGCCGCTGGAGCGCCTTCACACCGAGCGTGCGGGCCAGGATCTTGAGCCGCGCGATGTCGAGCAGCCGGTCCAGCTCCTGGGGCGGCAGGCCGTAGCGGTCGGCGGCTTCGCGCTTCAGGGCGGTGAGGGCCTCGAACGACTGTGACGCGGCGATCTTCTTGTAGAGCGCCATGCGCAGGCTCTCTTCGGGAATCCACGTGGCGGGGAGAAGGAGCGGCACGCCGAGCTGGAGCGTCACCTCGCGGGTCTCCGGCACCGGCTCGCCCTTCATCTCGGCCATGGCCTCCTCGAGGAGCTGCATGTACGTCTCGAAGCCCACCGAGTCGATCTGGCCGCTCTGCTCGCCGCCCAATATCGAGCCGGCACCGCGGATCTCGAGGTCCTTGGCCGCGATCCGGAAGCCGGCGCCGAGATCCGAGAACTCCTGGATCGCGCGCAGGCGCCGCTTGGCGTCGTCCGAGAGGGGCATGCCCGGCGGCACGAGCAGCCAGCAGAACGCGGCCTTGTCGCTCCGCCCGACGCGGCCGCGGAGCTGGTAGAGCTGCGCGAGGCCGTAGAGATCGGCCCGGTCGATGATCATCGTGTTGGCCGACGGGATGTCGAGGCCGTTCTCGACGATCGTCGTGGCGAGAAGGATGTCGGCCGCGCGCGTCGTGAACGCCTTCATCGCGCGCTCGAGCTCCTGCTCGCCCATCTGGCCGTGGCCGGTCACGACGCGCGCCTCGGGCACCAGCTCGTGGAGCTTCTCGCGCCACACGCCGAGGCCGTCGATGCGGTTGTGCACGACGTAGACCTGGCCGCCTCGTTCCAGCTCGGCCTGGATCGCCTGCTTGACGACCTCGTCGCTCATGCCAACCACATGGGTCGCGATGGCCAGGCGGTCCTTCGGCGGCGTCTCGATGACGGAGAGGTCGCGGATGCCCGCGAGGGAGAGGTGGAGCGAGCGCGGAATCGGCGTCGCGCTCATCGAGAGCGCGTCGATCTGCGCCTTCCACTCCTTGACCTTCTCCTTCTGCGCGACGCCGAAGCGCTGCTCCTCGTCGATCACGAGGAGACCGAGGTCCTTGAACTTCACGTCCTTCGAGAGCACGCGGTGCGTGCCGATGAGAACGTCGAGCGTGCCTTCCTCGAGCCTTCGGAGAACCTCCTTGCCGTCGTCCCTTCCGCGGAAGCGCGACAGGAGATCGATCGTCAC
>CAZXSG010001012.1:0-2262 GCA_964643185.1 uncultured Holophagales bacterium | reverse complement strand
AGCTCCGTCCCCCGACCAACCCTGCCAGAGCCACGCACGAGACCACCGTCCTCGACGCGCACTGATCACACTGAAGAAACCGTCCCTCCGCGCCCGGGCCAAGCCCGGGCGCTTCTGCGTTCGGCGCATTCCGGCGGCATAGGGAGTTTTTCCCTTCGAGATCAGGAGTCGGGATCCGAAAAGAGATTCGATCTCCCGAGGGCGGACTCGATCCCCCGTCCCATCTTTCCCCCGGAAGAAAAAAAGGAGGACGCCATGAGAAAACACGAAGCCAACGAAGTCGCCAACCCGGGGTTCTACTGGAACCGGAAGACCTGGGACCTCACCACGATCGAAGGCACGCCGAAAGCGCTGCCCGGCGAGCCCGGCACCACCTTCCTGCGCGTTCCGGCGCCCCTGGTGCTCGCGGTCGCGCCCCTCATGGGCGCCCTCTACGTCATGTTCCTCCCGCTCATCGGGTTCGCGATGCTCGCCCACCACCTGGCCAACAAGGTCCGTCACACCACGGCCCCCGCCGCGGCGCCGGAGGACGCCGCGCTCATTGTCGCCGCGCAGCCCGGCCGCGAAGCGACCGTCCCCGCCACGCACTGAACCTCGGAAGAAGTTGAGTGAGGAGGACACCATGAGACAGCTCGACGCCAACCAGATCGCCAAACCGGGCTTCTACTGGAACTGGAAAGCCCGGAAGCTCACCACGATCGACGGCACGCCGAAAGCTCTCCCCGGCACACCCGGCACCAACTTCCTGCGGGTTCCGACGCCCGTCTTCTTCGCGGTCGCACCCTTCCTGGGCGCCCTCTACGTCATGTTCCTGCCGCTCATCGGGTTCGCGATGCTGCTCCACCACCTGGCCAACAAGCTCCGTCCCCCGACGGATCCCGCGCCGGCGGCAGGGACCGAGGCGCTCAGGCGGGCAGAACGCCCTTCCTGAGCGCGAACCGCACGAGGTCGGTCCGGTTGTGGAGTCCGAGCTTCAGCATCAGGTGCTCCCGGTGAGTCATCGAGGTCTTGAGGCTGATGCCCAGGAGGGAAGCGACCTCCTTGTTGCTCCGGCCCTCCGCCACGAGCCGCAAAACCTGCTTCTCGCGGTCGGTCAGGAGCTCGTAGGGATCCTCGTTGCCCGAAGGACCCTCGCTCTCGAACAGTGCGTCGCGGGCGATCGCCGGATCCAGCACCAACCCGCCCCGCGAGACGTTGCGGATCGCCGACGTGAGGTCCGCAGCCGCGGCGCGCTTCAGCACGTAGCCCGAGATCCCGATCTTCAGGAAGCGGCGCACATACTCGCGATCCTCGTATTGCGTGAGGACGAGGATCTTCACCGAGGGTTGCGCTTTGCGGATCTCGGTGGCCGCCTCGAGACCTCCCAGGCCCGGCATCGCGATATCGAGAACGATCACATCGGGTGAGAGCCGTTCGCAGGCGGCGATGGCCTCCCGGCCGTCAGCGGCCTCGCCGACGACCTCGATGTCCTCCGCACGGGCGAGCAGCGCCCGGAGCCCGTCTCGCAGGAGCGCGTGGTCGTCTGCCAGGACGACCCGGATCTTCGCGCTCACGTGGACCTCGGCACCGGCACCTCGATGCGTACGCAGGTGCCCTCGCCCGAAGAGGAGTCGATCGAAACGGTGCCTCCCAGAAGATCGATTCTCTCGCGCATTCCGAGGAGGCCGAGCCCCCGCCCGGAAACGGACGGCCGCGCGACGGAGGCCGGGTCGAACCCGCAGCCGTCGTCATCGATCGAGAACGTGAGCGTTCCCGCGTCGAGCCGGGCCTCCACGAAGACGTTCTCCGCCCCCGCATGTCGCGCGACATTCGAGAGAGCCTCCTGGACCGCACGGAAGACCGCGGTCTCCACGTGGGGTGGAAGGCGCTCCTCGAATCCCTCGGTCTCGAACCACACCGAAAGGCCCGGCAGACGGCTCTCGGCATAGCCGCGCAGGGCCGGCACGAGGCCGAGGTCGTCGAGCTGCGAGGGCCGGAGGTCGAAGATCAGCCGATGCAGGCCGTCGAGCGTGCGGCCGGCGATGTCGCGGGCCGCCTCCAGCGCGTGCCGATCGAACACGGCTCCCGGTGCCGAGCCGGCGTCGGCTCTCCCGAGAGCGCCGTCGATGGACACGGCGAGCGCCGTGACGGTCTGGCAGGTTTCGTCGTGCAGCTCGCGGGCCAGCCGGCGGCGCTCCTCCTCCTGCGCGGCGATGACCTTGCGCAGGAGGCCCAGGCGGTCGGCCTCGCGGCGGCGGAGCTCTTCGTTGGCGGCATTCAGGG
>CAZXSG010001011.1:0-2263 GCA_964643185.1 uncultured Holophagales bacterium | reverse complement strand
TGCCGTCGCGCTACTGGTCACGGCCGAGCGGCTCTCGGCGCGCCTCGAGTCGTGCACGGTGCGGCTCCCGGCGCGCCTCGGTCCCGGCGACGCGCTCGCCTCTGCGCCTGCCGTCGAGGCCCACCGTGCGCTCCTGCCGCTCGCGGCGGGCCGCCCGACGAGCCTCGAGGCCGGGACCCCCTGGGGAGGATTTGCCAATGCGTGCCTCTTTTGGCTCTAATTCTCGCGGCACGTATCCCGGAATCCCCGTAAGGTCCTCCGTGTTGGAGCCCAAGATGCGGAAATTCGTCTCTATCGTCGTGTTGTCCCTGGCCTCGGCCCTCTCGCTCGGCGCCGCGGGCTGCTCGAAGTCGTACATCCCCAACACGGATGTCGAGGACTCGAGCGAGAACAAGAAGGTCATCTCCTTCTGCGAGCAGTACCGGCACGCGGTCGAGGACAAGGACGTCGGGAGCCTCCTGAAGCTCGCGAGCCCTCGCTACTACGAGGACGGCGGCAACACGAACCCCGAGGACGACATCGACTTCGACGGCCTCAAGGACTACCTCACGTCGACCTTCGTGAAGACGCAGACGATCCGGTACGAGATCCGTTACCGGCGCGTGACCTTCAACGAGAACAAGAAGATCTACATCGAGTACACGTACTCGGCGAGCTACCGCATCCCCGGCCTCAAGGGCGAGGAGTGGAAGCACACGGTCGCCGACAACCGCCTCGAGATCGTCGCCGACGGCGAGTCGTTCAAGATCCTCGCCGGGATGTGAGAAGAGGCAATTGTCGTTCGTCCTAGCTCACGTCTCGGACCTCCACGTCTCCGAGTTCGGTGACACGTTCCACGATCGCCTCCGGGTCGTGAAGCGAACGGCGAACATCTTCCCGAACGACACGGGCAAGCTCGAGATCGTCTGGGAGGAGGCCGGCTGGCGCATCCTCCACGAGCGCGGGAAGAAGGCGGGCAAGATCGCGCTCGTCGACCCCCAGGGCTACGCGCATCCGATCCCGTCACGCAAGGAGGGCGGGGGACTCCTCGACCCGGTCGAGCGAGCGGCGTCGAAGGCCTGTCACCTCGAGGCGCGACGCGCGTCGACGCTCGCGCAGCACGTGCCGAGCCCGGGGGCGCTGCAGGTGCTCTTCGAGGGCACGCCGCGCAACTCGAACGTGCGCCTCCTCCGCGCCGTGCAGGCGATCGAGGACAGCGGCGCAGACGCGGTCGTCGTCACGGGTGACGTGACGGACGACGGCGTCGGCTGGGAGCTGGTCGAGGCGGCGTTCGCTCGCTGGAAGGACAAGGGCCGGCTCTTCGTCATTCCCGGCAACCACGATCTCTACCTGTTCCCGCTTCGTGGCAGCGGCCGGCCCAAGCCGACGTTCGATTCGAAGCGTGCCGCATGGCGGGCCTTTGCGGCTCGCATCCGGCTCGAGCTCCACGAGTCGGGGGCCTGGTGCCGTTTCGTGCCCGAGGCGAACACCGTGCTCGTCGGGCTCGACTCGTGTGCGCGGCCGCAGCGGCGGTTCTTCCGCCACAACGGGGCGATCGGCCCGGCGCAGCTCGCGTGGCTCCGCGAGGTCGGCAAGCGGCCCGAGTTCCAGGCCGCGCGCCATCGGCTCGTGATGCTGCACCATCACGTCGTCCCGCTTCCGCACGGCATCGGTCGTCGTGCCCCCAGCGAGATCGGCATGCGGCTCGACGACGCGCGCAGCGCCGCCGAGCTCTTCGACGAGATCAACATCACGGCGGTCCTGCACGGTCATCGGCACGTGAGCGAGCAGCGTCAGCCGGCCGGGTCGAACTTCACGATCCTGGCGTCGCCTTCGCTCACCCTCGGCTGCCGGAGCGGTGACGACCCGTCGTTCTGGCGCATCGAGCTCGACGAGCACATGCATGCTGCCCGCGTCCGCGTCCCGGTCCAGAGCATCGAGCAGGACGAGGACCCTCCCGCGAGCGTCACGGAGGGGCTCGTCGACTCGGTGGTCGACCTGATGGCGGCGGCGGCGGACGGTGACGAAGAAGACGGCTGAGCCGTCGGTCAGTCGGTCGCGGCGTCGGCAGTGGTCGCCGCGGGCGCGGCCGGCGGGAGCAGGAACGCGCAGGCCGGGCTCTTCTCCGGGTTCTTCACGACGTCGCAGTCCTGCGTGTTGTTGATCGCATCGACGCATGCCTGCGTCTGGACGGCGCCCGGGTCCCCGGTGGTGACGGGCCCGTGGAGGGAGGCCGTCCCGTAGAAGCGCCTGCAGGCCCCGCCGGCCTGCCGTGCCCGCCTTG
>CAZXSG010001010.1:0-2263 GCA_964643185.1 uncultured Holophagales bacterium | reverse complement strand
TCTCCACGAGGTGGCGTCGATTCGGGAGCGCAGCCTCCCGGGCGGCGATCCGAGAGGATCGCCTCAGGGCAGTCCGGCCGGACTGCCCAGCTCTCACGCCGGGCCTTCTTGACACCTTCACGGCCCCTCTCCAGACTTCCCGAAAGTGACCGAGAACGAAACCCCTGATCCGCGCGCCGCCCTCGAAGACGGCCCGGTCGATCCCTCCGATTTCATCCGGGCGGGAGTCCAGGCCGCGCGGGACGGTCAATTCGAGCGCGGCCTCATGTTCCTCTCGGAGGCCTACCGGAAGCTCTCGAAGGACAACGAGAAGCTGCCCCCGATGCTCCTCTCGTACTACGGGGTCTGCCTCGCGCTGAACAAGGGCCGCGCGAAGGAAGCCGCGGAGTTCTGCCAGCTCGCGGTCGAGAGGGAGTTCTACAACGCGGAGCTCTATCTCAACCTCGCGCGGGTCTACGTCGCGGCGCGCTCGCGCCGGAAGGCCGTGGAGGCGCTGGAGCGCGGTCTCGCCATCGACGGCAAGCACCAGCAGCTCCTGAAGCTCCGGCAGGATCTCGGCTTCCGCAAGCGGCCCGTGATTCCGTTCCTGGGCCGCGAGAACTCCCTCAACGTGACGCTCGGGCGCATGCGCCAGCGCATGAAGACGGAGCCCCGCGCCGCGGCCGGAAAGCCCGGTCCCCCGAAAAAGGGCTAGAAAAAGACCGGCTACGAACCGCTACGAGCCGCTACGAACCGATGCGGAGGAAGCCGAGCGCGTAGAACGTGAGCGCTGCGACGAGGGCCGACGCGGGAATCGTGAGCACCCAGGCCCCCACGATGTTCCGCGCGACGCCCCAGCGCACGGCCGAGAGGCGCTGGGTGGCCCCGACTCCCATGATCGCGCCCGTGATGGTGTGCGTCGTGGACACCGGGATCCCGGCGAGGGACGCGCCGATGAGCGTCACGGCCCCCGAGAACTCCGCGCAGGAGCCTCCGATGGGGCGCAGCGTCGTGATGCGCATGCCCATCGTGCGCACGATGCGCCAGCCGCCCATGAGCGTGCCGAGACCGATCGCCGCGTGACACAGGAGCACGATCCAGAACGGCACGTCGAGCGTCTTGAGAGAGCCCGTCGAGTAGAGGAGCACCACGATGACGCCCATCGTCTTCTGAGCGTCGTTCATGCCGTGGCCGAACGAGAACGCCGCCGCCGAGAGGAGCTGGACGCGGCGGAAGATCCGGTCCAGCCTGTCCGGCCGGAACCTGCGGAAGATCCACGCGGCCGCGAGAAAGAGCGCGAAGCCGAGGCCCATCCCCAGCATCGGGGAGAGCACGATGAACAGGAACACCTTCGAGAGGCCCTTCATCACGAGCACGGTCAGGCCGCCCTTCGCGATGGCCGCTCCCGCGATGCCGCCGATGAGCGCGTGGGACGACGAGGACGGCAGTCCGAACCACCACGTGAGCAGGTTCCACACGATCGCGCCCGTGAGCGCGGCCAGGATCACGACCGGATCCACGATCTTCGGATCCACGATGTCCTTGCCGATCGTCTTGGCGACCTTCGTCTCCAGCGCGAACGCGGCGACGAAGTTGAAGAACGCGGCCCAGACGACCGCGACGCGGGGCGTGAGGACGCGGGTCCCCACGATCGTCGCGATGGAGTTCGCCGCGTCGTGGAAGCCGTTGATGAAGTCGAACGCGAGCGCGACGAAGACGACGAAGAGAACGAACGTGAGGGAGAAGGTCACGAGTTCTTGATGACGATCTGCTCGAGGACGTTCGCGACGTCCTCACACCGATCGGTCGTGTTCTCGAGCTTCTCGTAGATCTCCTTCCACTTCATCAGGCGGATCGGATCCTTCTCGTTCTCGAAGAGGTTTCCCACCGAGATGCGGAAGAGGGAGTCGGCCTCGTTCTCGAGCCGGTTGATCTCCACGCAGGCCGCGAGGATGGCCGGCGACTGCTTCAGGTCGTCCAGCATCGGCACGGCCCGCTGGATGGCGACGGCCGACCGCGAGATGAGCGCCGTTGCGGCCCGCATCCCGGGCGAGGGCTTCCCGATCTTGTAGAGGAGGATCCGCGCGGCGACGGCGTCGAACTCGTCGAGCACGTCGTCCAGCGCCCTCCCGCGGGCGTAGATGTCCCCCCGGGCGAGCGGGGTCGCGTCGAGGACGTCGAGGCCCCTGGGCAGGGGGAGCTGGGCGTGGCCGCCGGCGGCGGCCCGGCCTCGGGTCACTGTGAGGTCGTGGACGGCGACGAGGGGCTCCGGGTTCCCCGGACC
>CAZXSG010001009.1:0-2264 GCA_964643185.1 uncultured Holophagales bacterium | reverse complement strand
GGGCTCGGGCAAGAGCTCGCTCGTGTTCGGCACCATCGCCGCGGAGTCGCAGCGGATGATCAACGAAACGTACAGCGCGTTCGTGCAGGGCTTCATGCCCACGCTGGCGCGGCCCGACGTGGACGTTCTCGAAGGGCTGACGACGGCGATCATCGTGGACCAGGAGCGCATGGGCGCCAACTCCCGCTCCACGGTAGGCACCGCGACAGACGCCAACGCGATGCTGCGCATCCTGTTCAGCCGCCTCGGCAAGCCGCACCTCGGCTCGCCCAACGCGTTCGCGTTCAACGTGCCCTCGGTGAAGGCGGTGGGCGCCGTCACCGTGGAGCGGGGCGCCGGGAAAACGGTGAAGCAGACGTACAACCGGCAAGGCGGCATGTGCCCACGCTGCGAGGGCATGGGCAACGTCTCGGACGTGGACCTGACCCAGCTCTACGACAGCGGCAAGTCGCTCAACGAGGGCGCCCTCACCATCCCCGGCTACAGCATGGACGGCTGGTACGGCCGCATCTTCCGCGGCTGCGGCTACTTCGACCCGGACAAGCCGATCGGCAAGTTCAGCAAGAAGGAGCTGCACGACCTGCTCCACAAGGAGCCCACCAAGATCAAGGTCGACGGCATCAACCTGACGTACACCGGCCTGATCCCGCAGATGCAGAAGTCATTCCTGTCGAAGGACGTCGACTCCCTGCAGCCGCACATCCGCGCGTTCGTGGAGCGCGCCGTGACGTTCACGAAGTGCCCCGACTGTGGCGGTACCCGGCTCAGCGAGGCGGCCCGGTCGTCGAAGATCGGGAAGGTCAACATCGCCGACGCCTGCGCGATGCAGATCAGTGACCTGGCCGAATGGGTCCGCGGCCTTAAGGAGCCGTCGGTGGCGCCGCTCCTCGACAAGCTGCGGCAGAGCCTCGACTCCTTCGTGGAGATCGGCCTCGGCTACCTGTCGCTCGACAGGCCCTCGGGCACGATCTCGGGCGGCGAGGCGCAGCGCGTCAAGATGATCCGTCACCTCGGCTCCTCGCTCACCGACATGACCTATGTGTTCGACGAGCCCACCACGGGCCTCCATCCCCACGACGTGAAGCGGATGAACGAGCTGCTGCTCCGGCTGCGCGACAAGGGCAACACGGTGCTCGTGGTGGAGCACGAGCCGGAGACGATCGCGATTGCCGACCACGTCGTGGATCTCGGTCCCGGCGCGGGCACGGCGGGCGGCACCGTGTGCTTCGAGGGGTCCGTGTCCGGGCTCCGGAAGAGCGGCACCCTCACCGGGCGGCATCTCGAAGACCGGGCGTCCCTGAAGCCGACGGTACGGAAGCCGACCGGAAAGCTCGAGATTCGCGGAGCCCGCGCACACAACCTGCGCGACGTGAGCGTGGACATCCCGCTCGGCGTGCTCGTCGTCGTCACGGGCGTCGCCGGCTCGGGCAAGAGCTCGCTCATTCACGGGTCGATACCGGCCGGGGCCGGCGTGGTTTCCATGGATCAAGGTGCGATCCGCGGCTCGCGGCGGAGCAACCCGGCGACGTACACGGGGCTCCTCGACCCAATCCGGAGCGCGTTCGCGAAGGCCAACGGCGTGAAGCCCGCGCTCTTCAGCGCCAACTCCGAGGGCGCCTGCCCCGGCTGCAACGGTGCCGGTGTCATCTTCACCGACCTCGCCATGATGGCGGCCGTCGCCACGACCTGCGAGGACTGTGAGGGAAAGCGGTTCCAGACTTCTGTGCTCGAGTACCAGCTCGGCGGCCGCGACATCAGCGAGGTGCTCGCGATGTCTGTGCTCGAGGCCCGCGATTTCTTCGGCAAGGGTAAGGCGCACACACCGGCCGCGCACGCCATCCTCGAGCGTCTGGCGGACGTGGGGCTCGGCTACCTCAGCCTCGGCCAGCCGCTCACGACGCTGTCGGGCGGCGAGGCGCAGCGGCTCAAGCTGGCGACGCACATGGCCGAGAAGGGCGGAATCTACGTGCTCGACGAGCCGACCACGGGCCTCCACCTCGCCGACGTGGAGCAGCTTCTGGGCCTCCTCGACCGGCTGGTGGACTCGGGCAAGAGCGTGATCGTCATCGAGCACAACCAGGCGGTGATGGCGCACGCCGACTGGATCATCGACCTCGGCCCCGGCGCCGGACACGACGGCGGCCGCGTCGTCTTCCAGGGCACCCCCAAAGCCCTCGTCGCGGCCCGCAAGACGCTCACCGGCAAGCACCTCGCCGAGTACGGCCGCGGCCCGCCGAAGGCTACACGTTCCCCGGAACCGGCCC
>CAZXSG010001008.1:0-2266 GCA_964643185.1 uncultured Holophagales bacterium | reverse complement strand
ACTGGGGAACCCGCATCGACGAGGGATCCCCGTGGCGGGGGGGCGTGGGCGACGGTTCGCCGCCGTAGAGCCCGCTCATGTGCGCGGCGACCCGCCGGGCGGCCTCGGCGCGCTCCTTCGTGATCGTCACGACCCCGGTCGCGGCGTCGAACGTGTTGCGGCGCATCTCGCGAATGAGCGCGGCCTTCAGCACGGCCTTTCGGTCCGCGGACAGCGCGGCGAAGTCCTTGGCCCCCTCGGCCTCGGCCCAGACGTCGAGGAGCGCGACGGCCTCACGATGGAGCCAGTCGGCGCTCCAGTCGGGAGCCTGATACGCGCCGTGGCCCCAGATCGAGCCGAGCTGCTGGCCACCAGTCGACTGCCACACGAGCTGGCCCGTCTCGATGTCGTCTTTCGTCATCACCACCGTGCCGTCCGTCGACACCACGCGGCTCGGAATGGGCGGGGCCTGCCGATACACCTCGCGGCCGTAGAACCCGAGGATGATGAAGGCCACGAGCAGCGTGGCGCCCAGCAGGATCCAGAGGCGCCGGTCACCGGGAATGGCGGTCGAAGACTCTCGAGAGCTCATCGTGTCGGTCCCTTCCTTCTCCGAAAAATTCGTTCTCACAGTCCCTCGGACAGCGCTCTCCGGAAGAGCACGTTGTTCTCGAGGTGGACGTGATCCATCGTTTCCGCCTCGAGCTCGCCGAGGCGCAGATACAGTGCCGTCCAGGTGGGGCAGGCCTCGGGCGGCACGACGAGGTTCCTCGTGAGGTCACGGGTACGCGCGAGGCCGAGCGCGACGTCCTCGTGATCCCGCTCGAGCGCGATCACCGCGCCCGAGGCCTGGGCGCCACGCCCCGACAGGAGCACGGGAAAGAGGCCCTGCTCTTCCTTGTCGAGGTGGTCGAGGAGAATCTGCGACAGTCCTTCGAGATGCGCCGCGAGACCACGCGGAACGCTTTCCTTCTCGGCGTGGCGCAGCTCGACGCGGTGCGCCATCTGGAGAAGGAGCGGCAGTTCCTCGCGAAGGCGCGCGTGGTAGTGGTCGACGATGTGGGCCACGAGCGCGGGAACGTCGCGTTCGGCCCACTGAGCCTGGTCGCCCGGCCTGCGGGCCTCGGAAGTGATCTCCGCGAGAACCGTCTCGGCCGACAGGCCGCGCTCGGCGCAAGCGTCGCCCATGGGGCGGCGGCCGTGGCAGCAATAGTCGAGACCGTGGCGCCGGAAGACCCGCGAGGCCGCCGGGAAGGCCACGGCGAGATCGGCGAGGGAGGATTCGGGCTGGAGTTGCGTGCTCATGCCCGGTCCATCGCAGGACGGGTGCCAGCCTCCAAGCGACTTGTTTTCAATGACTTAGCCTGTCGCGTTATGATCAGGACAACACAAGGCGTTATGGCAACGACAACACGGTCATCGAAACGACAACCGTCTCCCGAGCCCCTGGAGGTCCTCCTCGAGATCGGAAGGGACCTCACGGCCTCGCTCGCCTCGCGGGACCGTCACGAGCGGCTCCTCGCGTCGGTGAGACGGCTCATCCCGTTCGACGCCGCGTGTCTCCTACGCCTCTCGGGCGACGAGCTCGTGCCGCTCGCGGGGCACGGCCTCGTGCCCGCTGCGCTCGACCGCACCTACGGCCGCGCGCAGCATCCGCGGCTCGACGCGATCCTCAGAGCGCCAGGACCCATCCTCTTTCCCGACGACAGTCCTCTTCCCGACCCGTTCGACGGGCTCCTCGCGGCCGATCCCCACGCCACCGAGCACATCCACGCCTGCCTCGGCTGTCCGCTCACGGCCGCGGGCGAGATCGTCGGCGCGCTCACGGCCGACGCCCTCGATCCCCGCGCGTTCGACGGGCTGGACCCGCGCCTCCTCGCGACGCTCTCGGCGCTGGCCGGTGCCGCGCTCCGCACGTCGAGCCTCATCGAGGCGCTCGAGGAACGCGTCGAGCGCGGCACGCGGGTGGCCCGCGAGCTGCAGCGGAGCGCGCAGGAGACGAGCGGCGCGGCCATTCTCGGCACGAGCCCGGCCATCGCGCGCCTGCTCTCGGACATCGCCGTGGTCGCATCCTCCGATCTGGCCGTCCTCGTCACGGGCGAGACGGGCGTCGGCAAGGAGCTCGTCGCGCGGCAGATCCACGCCGGGTCCCACGTGTGCGACGAGTCCCTCATCCACGTGAACTGTGCCGCGATGCCCGAGTCGATCGCCGAGAGCGAGCTCTTCGGACACGTCGTTGGCGCCTTCACGGGCGCCGTGCGGGACCGCGCCGGTAAGTTCGAGATCG
>CAZXSG010001007.1:0-2269 GCA_964643185.1 uncultured Holophagales bacterium | reverse complement strand
TACTGATCGAGTATGAGCCGAGGTATCTCGACCGGATCCGCGGGCATCTGGCCGGGAAAGATTTCGATCTCGTCGTCGCCAAAGACGGCGAGGAGGGGCTCGAAGCCTATAAGCGGGGACGCCCGGACCTCGTCCTGATCTCTTCCGTCCTGCCCAAGCTGCGCACGCCGGACGTCATCAAAGGCATGCAGGGTATGGGGGGCACCCCGCCCATCCTGCTGATGATGTCGGGCTACAAGGGGAAGAACAAACGCGCCGACGCCCAACGCGTCGGCGCCACCAGCATTCTCGAGAAGCCGTTCTCGGAAGAGGTGTTCCTCGAGGAGATCGGCGCCGCGCTGGGGGGGAGAAGCGCTCCCGCGAACGACCCTTTTCCCACAGAGGGGCAGACCGGCGCGGGCCTGCTCTCGGCCGACGACATTTTCTCCGACGTGCTCTCGGGCATGGAAGACGAAGGCCGCCCGGTCGCGAGCGTCAATCAGGGCACAGACCCCGGCATTCAGAAGAAGCTCGAGCAGACCCTCTCGGGCATCCTTCCGGCTCCTCGCCGCTCGAGCGCCGGGACCACCGGTTCGATCCCCAAGGTCGATCCTCCCAGGCCGGCACCTCCCGCACCGGCTCGTGAGGCTCCGGGCGTTCCGCCCTTCGCACCTGCCCCGGCGCCCCGGCCGGCGGCGCCCGTCGCGACGGCCCCGCCCGTCCGGCCGTCCGAGCCGATGGACGGCGGCGACCGCACGGTGCGGCTCGACCTGACCGGAGCCAGTGGCCCCGCGGTGATTCCGCCGCCTCCCGCCACGCCGAGGGATTCCAGCACCTCCATCGCGAACAAGGCCGCGGTCTCGACGTCGGTCGACAAGATGCTCACCGACACCCTGTCCGGCCTCAAGGTGCGTCCTGCTTCGGGAACCGCAAAACCCGAAACGGGGCCGATCCCGCGCCCGGCGGCACCGGCTCCGCAGCCGCAAGCGCCCAGGGTCGGGCGGGTCGGGCGCGAAAAGACCCCGCCGCCGACCGAGAAGCTGGCGCGTGCGGCCGAGCCCGCTCAGCAGGCTCCGCCGGCTCCGCGCCCCGCTCCGAAACCGGAGCCCCCGCGCGAGACGTTCCGTCCGCCCGAGCCCCCCCGGCGCGAGGAGAAGCGCCGGGAGACGACCACCTCCGTGCCGATGGCGACGGGGCCCGGCGCGTTCGGCCGCTACCAGCTCCTCGAGAAGATCGCCGCCGGCGGTATGGCCGAGGTCTACAAGGCCCGGATGAAGGGTGAGGAAGGCTTCGAGAAGATCGTCGCGATCAAGCGAATCCTCCCCCACATGGCCGACAACGACGACTTCATCACGATGTTCGTCGACGAGGCCAAGCTCGCGGCCCAGCTCACCCACAACAACATCATCCACATCTACGACCTGGGCCGGGTGGACGCCTACCACTACATCGCCATGGAGTACGTGGAAGGCAAGGATCTCCGCTCCATTCTCAAGATGGGGCAGGAGCGGGGCTATCCGCTGCCGCCCGAGCTGGCGCTCTTCATCGCTTCCAAGATCGGGAACGCGCTCGAGTACGCGCACCGCCGCGTGGGCATGGACGGCAAGGAGCTCAACCTCGTCCACCGCGACGTCTCACCCCAGAACATCCTCATCAGCTTCGAGGGCGACATCAAGCTCTGCGACTTCGGGATCGCCAAGGCGGCCACGAAGGTCTCGCAGACCCAGACGGGCGCGCTCAAGGGCAAGCTTCAGTACATGTCCCCGGAGCAGGCGTGGGGCAAGAAGATCGACCGGCGGACCGACATCTTCTCGCTCGGCATCGTGCTCTTCGAGATGCTCACCGGGGAGCGTCTCTTCACGGGCGACACCGATCTCACCATCCTCGAGCAGGTGCGCGACGCCAAGGTCGTCGCCCCGTCCACGAAGAACTACGAGCTGCCCAAGAAGGTCGACCAGGTCGTCCTCAAGGCTCTCGCCAAGAACCCGCAGGACCGCTACCAGAACGCGAACGAGTTCGAGAAGGACGTCAACTCGATCCTCTATTCGTACCAGCCCACCCCCGGGCCGGCCGATCTCGCGATCTACATGCACCGGCTCCTCGAGTCGCAGCCGGCCGTCTCGGACGAGCAGATCGACGCCGCGTTCGCCATGGCCGACACGGGCGGACCGCTCGTCGAGGAGAAGAAGAAGGGCAAAGGGCTCGTCATCTCCAAGAAGGAGAAGCCCAAGGCCGCACCCGCGCCCGAGCCCGTCGTCCCGGCGGTGACCGAAACGTCGCAGCCCGCGCT
>CAZXSG010001006.1:372-2270 GCA_964643185.1 uncultured Holophagales bacterium | reverse complement strand
GAAGAGCAGTGAGCAGTACCTCGTTCGAGGCGAGGGCCTCATCGCGACCCCCGAGGACGTCGGCGACATCGTCATCTCGGCGGACGCGAAGGGCACGCCGATCTACGTCAAGCAGCTCGGCGACGTCGTGTTCGCTCCCATCGTGAGGCAGGGCGCCGTGACCCGGGACGGACGTGGCGAAGCGGTGACCGGCATCGTCATGATGCTGCTCGGCGAGAACTCCCGCGACGTGGTCAACCGCGTCAAGGAGGCCGTGGAGGGGATGCGCCCCGACCTCGCCCGAAGTGGCGTCTCGATCGACACCTTCTACGACCGTACGGACCTCGTTCGCAAGACCATCAAGACCGTGGCGAAGAACCTCGTCGAGGGAGGAATCCTCGTCATCGTCGTGCTGTTCCTCATTCTGCGGAACCTTCGTGCCGGGCTCATCGTCTCCTGCGTGATCCCGCTGTCGATGCTGGTCGCCTTCATCGGCATGAGGTACTTCGGCGTCTCCGGAAACCTCATGTCGCTGGGAGCGATCGACTTCGGCCTCATCGTCGACGGCGCGGTGATCGTGGTCGAGAACGCCGTCCGCATGCTCGCGGAGCGCTCCCACCAGCTGGGCCGCCCCGTGACCCCGGCGGAGCGCACCGGAATCGTGCTGCGTGCGAGCCGCGAGGTGCTCAGAGCGGCCACGTTCGGGGTCGCGATCATCGCGATCGTCTATCTCCCCATCCTGTCGCTCACGGGCATCGAGGGAAAGATGTTCCGGCCCATGGCGCTCACGGTGCTGTTCGCTCTCGCGGGCGCTTTGTTCCTTTCGCTCACGCTCGTCCCCGTGCTGGCGTCTCTTCTTCTTCCCCTCCGGCTGAGCGAAACGGAGAGCCCCATCGTCTCCGCCGTTCGCCGGGTCTACGAGCCGCTCCTGCGGGGCGCGATCGCGAGACGCTTCCTCACGGCCGGCATCGCGGCCGTCGTGCTCATCGGCAGCGCCGTCGTGGTTCCGTTCCTGGGCGCGGAGTTCGTCCCCCGGCTCGATGAGGGAGCTCTCGCCATCCAGGCGTGGCGGCTTCCGAGCGTGTCGCTCGAGGAATCGGTGCGTCAGACCACGCAGCTCGAGCTCGTCCTCAAGCGGTTCCCCGAGGTCATCACCGTGGTGTCCAAGACCGGCCGCGCCGAGATCGCAACCGACCCGATGGGCGTCGAGATCTCCGACGTCATCGTCATGCTGAAGCCGCACGACGAATGGAAGACCGCCAAAGATCGCGACGGGCTCATCGCCGCGATCGACAAGGCCCTGAAGGACGGTTTGCCTGGCACGATCTTCAGCTATTCGCAGCCCATCGAGCTGCGCGTCTCGGAGCTCATCGCGGGCGTCCGTTCGGACGTGGCGCTGAAGATCTACGGGGACGACCTCGATACCCTCAAGCAAACGGCGGACAAGGCCGTCGCCGTGCTCTCCCGGATTCCGGGTGCCGCCGACGTCAAAGCCGAGCAGACGACCGGGCTCCCCGTCCTCAGGGTCCGCATCGACCGGCGGGCGATCGCCCGGTACGGCATCAACGCGGCCGACGTGCTGGACGTGGTTAACACCCTCGGCGGCCGGCCCGCCGGGGTGGTGTTCGAAGGCATGCGGCGCTTCCCGCCGCAAGCCCGCTTCCCCCCGGAATCCCGGCGCCGCAACGCGTGTCATCATCAAGTGACTGGCTTGTATCAGGGGAAGAACACCTTCGCTACCGCAGCATGGCGGTAACGTTGTTGGTTCCGGCCCTTTCCACCGGCCCCGGCAGGTCGCGGCGCATACTGAATAAGCCTCTGTCAGAAAAAGAATTTTTATCTCCGCTCAGCCCGATCTCAGTCTGCTGGCCGTTCGGCTTCGCCTGGTCATTTGCAATGCCCGGCGGTCCTGCCTACAT
>CAZXSG010001006.1:0-362 GCA_964643185.1 uncultured Holophagales bacterium | reverse complement strand
GCAGGCCCGCTTCTCTCCGGAATCCCGGCGCAGCATCGCCGAGCTCGGAGGCCTCACCGTGGAGGCTCCGAGCGGCCAACGCATTCCCCTGTCGCAGCTCGCGACCCTCGCGGTCGAGGATGGCCCCGCGCAGGTCGGCCACGAACGCGGGAAGCGCCGCATCAACGTGGAAGCCAACGTGCGGGGGCGGGATCTCGCCGGGTTCGTCAACGAGGCCCAGAAGGCCATCGATTCCGCGAACGTCCTCCAAGCGGGCTATTACACCGAATGGGGCGGTCAGTTCAAGAACCTCGAGGACGCCACTAAGCGGCTCTTCATCGTCGTGCCTGTCGCGCTGACGCTCATTTTCGTGATGCTGTTCC
>CAZXSG010001005.1:0-2272 GCA_964643185.1 uncultured Holophagales bacterium | reverse complement strand
CCCTGTCCCCGGAAGGGGCCGAGGCCGATCTGCCCTAGGAACGTCTCCGTGGCTCAGCGGACTCCGCACGAGGGTCTCACCCCCGACCGGTACGCTCTCACGCGCCGGCTCGGCCCCAGCGGAGCCCGCGAGGTCTGGGAGGCCCGCGATCCGAACGGCCAGGGCGTCGTCGTCGAGATCGTCGCCACGGAGCCCTCCGAGGGCGCCGTTCGCATCCGGTTCCGGGATGCCGCCGTTCGCTTCCCGAGGCTCGACGCCCCCCACGTGAACCCGGTTCTGGGGGCTGGCGAAGAGGGCGGCCTCCTTTGGCTCGCGCGGCCGTTCCTCTCGGGCGGACGGCTTTCCGAGCGCCTCTCGGAGCCCTTCCCGCTCCCCGTCACGCTGGACTGGCTGCGGTCCCTCGCGGCGGCGCTCGACGCGGTTCACGCCAAGGGCGTCGTCCATCGCGACGTGCACCCGGGCAACGTACAGTTCGACGAGAACGGACGCATCTTCCTTTCGGGCTTTCTCTCGGCGCTTCTCGGCGCGGCCGGAGCTCCGCTCCCGCCCGTGGCGCTCGAGTTCCGGGCGCCGGAGATCTTCCGGGGCGAGCAGCCCGAGCCTTCGTCGGACCAGTTCTCGCTGGGCGTCCTCGCGTTCCGGCTCATGACGGGCCGGCTGCCGGTCGATGGCGTTGCGGCCGGAATCGAGGCCGCGGGTCTGCCCCCGTCGGTGACGCCGGTCTTCGAGCGCGTTCTCGCGCCGAAGGCGTCGAGCCGTTTCGCCAGCGTCTCGACGTTCCACGAGGCGCTCGTCGCGTCCCTCGGCGGCTCCATGACCTACGAGGGGCGTCCCTCGGCGCCGGCGGGGGAGCCCGTCGAGGATCCGCTCGAGACGACGCTTTCGCGCAAGAAGAAGGCCGCGCCCGCGCCCGCGCCGGTTCCGCCCCCAGCGCCTTCGCGTGTTCCCCACGTTCTCGTGCTCCTGGCCATCGTCGCGGTCGGCGCGGTGATCCTGGCCCGGAGGGCCCAGACGCCCGAAGCGCCGCCCGTGGTGCCCACCCCGGAGCCGATGACGGCTGCCGCGACCGAGCCGCCCCCCGAGACCGCGGCTTCAACCCTTGATCCACTCGCTCCGCCCGCTCCGCTCACTCCGGGCCCGGCCCGGCCGGTCGTGCCCTCGCCGACCCCTGAGATTCTCGGAAAGTTCGCGACGCCGACGCCCTCGGCCCTGCCCGAGGCGAAGACGGTGCCGATCTCGAGCGCCGAGTGGCGGGTGGTGGGCGACGACTACGTTCTGCGGGTCACGTTCGCGAGGCCCATCGCCCCGCCCAAGGTCACCGTCGCCCGGCTGGGGCTCCGCGTTTTCGTGACGTCGCGCGGCGACGTTCCGCTCGTGAGAGGGCACGATTACCGGCCACGCCTCGAGTCCGAGAGCTCGGCGATCCTTCTCTCGATTCCCAAGGCCAACACCGACTTCGCGCGAATCTACAAGCCGCTCGAGCCGGGGGACACGCTTCGCGTGGAGATCGCGGGCGCCGCCTCGAATCCCTTCTCTCAGGACATCATCGAGGCGCGCGTCCAACCCTGAAAACAGGGCGCCCCATTTCGTTCCGCTAGCGGGGCGACGTCGGCGATGTCGGCGACGTTAGCGACGTTGGCGACGTCAGACACAGCCCGGCGGGCTCGTGCGTGAGGCGCCGTCCGCCGGGTCCTTCGATCACGACGGCGTCGGTGCCGAGCAGCGTGCCCGTCACGTTCGTCACCCGGCCCGCGGCGGCCGAGTCGCCTGCGAAGCGGATGCTCTTCCCCGCGAGGTCCTCCGCGCGGATCGCCGTCAGACCTGTCGTGTCGGGGCGGTCCTCGGGGGTGAGCCCCCGTTCCCCGCCGAACGAGAGGCGCACGTGGTCGCGGTAGGGCGTGACCCTCGCGACGCAGGGACCGAGAGGCGTCTCGACGAGGGCGTAGCGGTTCGTCTTCGAGATCCCGACGGGGACCGCGGCGAGCGTGAGCGCGACCCCCACCGTGACCGCCACGGCAACGACCGGTGAGAGAACGGCGGCCAGGACGAGCGCGAGGGACGCCTTCCTCGCGGCGAGACCCACGGCCCGGGCAGACTCCACCACCCCGAGCTCGAGCCGGGAGAGGTCCGCGACGGCGAGCCGCACCGCACGGGCGAGGGCCTCGGGTGTGACGACGTTGTCGGCCGCGCAGAAACCGCAACGGGCGATGCCTTCTGCTCCGGATTGGTTCAGCCCTTCGGGCCGGGAAACGCCTCCGGCGCTCTTCCCGAA
>CAZXSG010001004.1:0-2272 GCA_964643185.1 uncultured Holophagales bacterium | reverse complement strand
TCGACGGCGAGCACCTCCTCGCGCTGCTCGCGCGAGACCTTCTTCCCCCGCTTCTTCGCGTACATCATGGCGTCGGCCTCGACGATCATCGCGTCGAGGTTCCGCCCGTCCGCGGGAACGGCGGTGGAAAGTCCTACGCTGAAGCGCACGGGACACGTGCCAGGCCCGAGCGCGGCGTTCAGCCGTTCCACGTTCTGCTCCAGGCGCGCGAGGGGCGAGAGCGCGTCGTTCGCAGGTGCGCAGGGCGGTACGCCCGGAGCCGCAACAGGTGCGCAGGGCGGTACGCCCGGAGCCGCAGCAGGTGCCGCGGAGAGCACCGCGAATTCGTCGCCCCCGATCCGGGCCACGACGTCCGACTCGCGGAAGGTCTGCTCGAGCACCCGCGACATGGACTTGAGGAGCTCGTCGCCGTGCGCGTGACCGTACGTGTCGTTGCATTCCTTCATGCCGTCGACATCGATGAAGAAGAGCACGATCGGCACCTGGCTCCGCTTCGCGATCCGCATCTCCCGCTCGGCCATCGTGAAGAAGCCGCGGCGGTTGTAGAGACCTGTGAGCTCGTCCGTGAGGGCGAGGCTGCGCGTTTCACGGAGAGACTTGCCCCGCGCGACGGCGAAGCGGATCGTGCGCGCGAGGAGTGGGCCGGCCAGCTCCGTCTTGGAGAGAAAGTCCTGCACGCCGGCGTCCGCGCTCAGCTCCACGAGCGGTTCTGCCTCGGCTCCGGTGAGCACGATGACGGGGAGGTCTGGGTCGGCCGCGAGGAGGGCCCGCGGGGCTTCCATCCCCTGGGCGTCGGGCAGGCCCAGGTCGACGAGAGCGGCGTCGAAGTCGGAGGTCTTGATGGCAGCGAGCGCGTCCGAAAGCTGGCCGACATGCGTCGCGACGACCCCGAGCTTGGGATCGCTCTCGAGCACTTCCACGAGCGCCCTCGCCATCGAAGGATCGTCCTCGACGATCAGGAGCCTCACGGAGCTGTCCTGGGTCAGCTCGGCGGGCGCGGCGCCCCCTTCAGGGGCAGCGACCCGGGGATCGGCTTTCGGGTTCACCTCTCGAACGACGCAAGTCCCGTACCGCGTACGAGCGCGTCGATGCGGGTCATCACGAATTCCCCACCCGGAGAAACGAACCCTCGCTGAGAGAGAAGGTCGCGATCGGCCCCACGAACATGAAGAGTATGAACGACCTCCTCCGCGCATACGGTAGCTTCGCCGTCGTGGCCGGCAAGTTCTCGTTCTTCTCCGACCTCGAGATCAAAAACGGCGCGATCGACGGCTACGTGAAGCCGCTCTTCGAGGACATGGACGTCTACGACGCCCGGCAGGACGAGGAGAAGAACATCTTCCGGAAGGTCTACGAGGGCCTCGTGGGCGGCATCGCGAAGCTCCTCGAGAACCGCGACCGGGATCAGGTGGCGACGCAGACGCGGGTGCACGGCCCCGTCGGGGATCCCGAGACGAGCACCTGGGAGATCATCGTGCGCCTCATCCAGAACGCGTTCTTCCGCTCGATCCTGCCGGGCCTCGACCAGGAGCTCGGAGTGAAAGGGAAGCGCCTCCGCAAGGCCGAGAAGCGCGCGAAGAAACGCGAGTGACGCTCGAAACATTTTTTCAACTACGTGCGTAGAAGAGCCCAACGATGGCCGAAGGTCTCATCTCCCTGCTGCCCCCGCCCGAGACGGCCCCCCCGCCCCAGGCTCATCCCGGGCCGGCGTCCCGCCGCGCGCCCGCAACTGCGCCCGACGCGATGATCCGACTCCGGAGCATCGAGAAGAGCTACCACGTCGGCTCGAACCGGCTCCACGTCCTGAAGGGGATCGATCTGACGATCCAGGCCGGAGAGCTCGTGTCGATCATGGGCGCCTCGGGCTCGGGCAAGTCCACGCTCCTCAACGTCCTCGGGATCCTCGATAACTACGACTCCGGCGAGTACCTCCTCGACGGGCAGCTCATCAAGGACCTTTCCGAGTCCCAGTCGGCCGGCCTTCGCAGCCAGCTCCTCGGCTTCGTGTTCCAGAGCTTCAACCTCATCGCGTTCAAAACGGCCGCCGAGAACGTGGCGCTGCCGCTCTACTACCAGGGCGTGCCCCGCAAGGAGCGGAACCGCCTCGCCGCGGAGTACCTCGAGCGCGTGGGCCTCGCCGACCGCGCCGAGCACCTTCCCCGGGAGCTCTCGGGCGGCCAGCAGCAGCGCGTCGCCATCGCGCGGGCGCTCATCGCCAAACCCAAGGTGATATTGGCCGACGAGCCCACGGGCGCGCTCGACTCGCAGACCC
>CAZXSG010001003.1:0-2276 GCA_964643185.1 uncultured Holophagales bacterium | reverse complement strand
CGCCGCCTCCCGCGGCACGGCGCGGACCGCCGTGGCGCCTCCGGCCGGGGCCTCGGGGCGGCCGGCCGGCGGCGCCGGGGGGCGGGTCCGGAGGGGCGGCGCGGGGGCGTACACGTCCGTCGTCGACGACGTGACGGGCGACGGCATCGCCGTCCTGGCCGGGCGCGTCTCGGAAACCGCAGGGCCGCTGCTCCTGAACGGCGTCGCGCGGTCGCCGGGCGCGAACGGATCGCTGTGGCGCACGGACGTGAGGCTCCTGAATCCGACGTTCCAGACGATCACCGCGACGCTCCTTCCGCTGGGCTTCTCTGCCACCCCTCTCACGGTGAGGCTCCGTCCTCAGTCGCTCGTCGAGCTGGCCGACGTTCTCGGACCGGCGGGCCTCGTTGCCGGCGAGGTCGCCGCGGGGGCCATCCGCGTCGAGGCCTCGGGGCCCGTGCTCGCTTTGGCCCGCACACGAAACGTGGACCCGTCGGGCAGGCCCGGCACGTTCAGCGGCATGAAGCCGGCGCTGCCGCTCGGCCGCATCGCGGGTGTTGGGCGCGCGCAGATTCTGCCCAGCGTGATGGTGAGCGGCGCCTATCGCACGAACGTCGCGCTCCTCGGCGGGCCCGCCGGCGGACGCGTTTCGATGACGCTGCGCGGTCCCTCGGGTGAGTTCGTCGCGGGACCCGTGAGCGTGAATCTCTCTGCCTGGGAGTGGACCCAGAAGAGCCTGCCCGACTGGTTCGGAATCTCAGCGGCGGCCGCGGGGAGCCGAGTCGATCTGGACGTCGAGGCCGGCAGCGTGGACGCGTACGCGAGCGTCATCCAGAACCGGAGCGCCGATCCGGGGCGGGCGACCCCGCAGCGGCGCCAAGGCAGGCCGTCTGGACGGCCCGGGGCCTGGCCGCCGCCGCGCATCGCGGCGTTCACGGCGTCGGCGGATGCGGTCAGTGCGGGCGCGTCCGTGGTGCTCACGCTCCAGTCGGACGGCGCGACCTCGGCGGCCCTCACCTCCGGTCTCGCGGTGCCCGTGAACGGCTCGGTCACCGTGAAGCCCGCGGGGGTGACGACGTACCGCGTCGAGGTGACCGGCGCCTGCGGTCTCGTGGCCGAGAGCGCCCAGACGGTGCGCCTCGTTCCCGCGACCGAGATCGCGCAGACGGCCTCCGGTGCGGTGCGCGGCTTCGGGGCGGGGGAGTCCGTCGCGTGGAAGGGGATTCCCTTCGCGCTGCCGCCCGAAGGCGACCTGAGGTTCCGGCCGCCCGTGAGTCCCGCTCCGTTCGCGTCGGTGCGAGAAGCGCGCACGTTTGGAAGCGTGTGTCCGCAGGCCACGGAGCCGGGTGGGTCGACGGTGACGGGCGCCGAGGACTGCCTCACCCTCAACGTCTGGCGACCCCTGACCCCCACGTCTTCGAAGCTGCCGGTGCTCTTCTTCATCCACGGCGGCGGCAACGTCCAGGGCGCGGGATCGGAGACGTACTACGACGGACGGTATCTCGCGGGAGCCGGGGACGCAGTCGTCGTCACGCTGAATTACCGGCTCGGCGCCCTGGGATCGATGGCGCACGACGCGCTGGACCTCGAGAGCCCGAAACGCGTTTCGGGCGGGTACGGGCTCCTGGACCTCGTGGCCGCTCTCCACTGGGCACGGCAGAACATCGGCGCTTTTGGCGGCGATGCGGACCGGCTCCTCATCTTTGGCGAGTCTGCCGGCGCGGTGAACGTCTGCGCGCTCCTGGCTTCCCCGCTCGCACGCGGGCTCTTCGGGAGCGCGCTCATGGAGAGCGGCGGATGCGGCGCTCCCGCGCTCGCCGACGTGAAGACGTTCGATCGCAGCGTGATCCAGGCCGCGGGCTGCGCGTCGGCTGCCGGATCGCCCGCCGAGGTCGCGTGCCTCCGCGGCCTCTCCGCCGAGAGGGTCACGTCGGCGGTTCCCGGGCTCGCGAACGTCGCGTCGTCGAGCGGGCAGCTCTGGGGACCGGTCGTCGACGGCTGGGCGCTGCCCCGAAGCCCGCAGGCCGCGCTCCAGGCGGGAACGCACAACAAGGTGCCGTTCGCCGTCGGCTCGAACTCCGAAGAGACCTCGCGGTATGTGCCCGCGATTCCGACGGTCGCCGCGTACCAGGCCGCGGTCTTCGGACAATACGGGCTCGTGCTGGGGGCACTCGTCCTCCAGCAGTATCCGGCGACGGCTTATCCCACGCCGCAGGCGGCGTTCGTGGCCGTCACGACCGACTCGCGGTTCGGGTGTCCTGCCCGGCGCATCGCGCGGGCCGCGAGGTCGAGTCAGA
>CAZXSG010001002.1:0-2280 GCA_964643185.1 uncultured Holophagales bacterium | reverse complement strand
TCACGCTCCGCGTGAAGACTGCCTCACGCGGAGCGTGAGGACTACACAGTGCGGCGACGAGAGCCGGTTCAAGAACTTCGGAGCAGATGTGATGAATTTTCCTGTTTCGCGTCGACAGCTTCTCGCCCGCCTCGGTATGGGGCTGGGGTCAATCGCGCTGGCCGATCTCTTGAATCCGCGGCAGCGCGTCCTGGCCGAACCCGGCATCCTCCCGGCGACGCACCATCCCGCGAAGGCCAAACGGGTGATTTACCTGTTTCAATCGGGCGGGCCGTCGCAGCTCGAAACGTTCGACTACAAGCCGCTCCTCAACGAACAACAGGGGCAGGGGCTCCCCGATTCGGTGCGGATGGGGCAGCGGCTGACCGGCATGACGGGAAACCAGGCGATCCTGCCGCTCGCCGGCTCGATCTTCAAGTTCGCCCAGCATGGGCAGTCGGGAGCCTGGATCAGCGAGCTCTTGCCGCACACCGCCAGGGTCGCCGACGACTTGTGCATCATCCGCTCGATGCACACCGAGGCGATCAATCACGACCCGGCGATCACGTTCCTGCAGACCGGGTCGCAGGTTTCCGGCCGGCCGAGCATCGGCGCCTGGCTCAACTACGGCCTGGGGAGCGACAACGAAAACCTGCCGGCGTTCGTCGTGCTGATCACCAAGGGGAAAACCGATCAGCCCCTCTATTCGCGTCTCTGGGGGAGCGGTTTCCTGCCGAGCCGTTTTCAGGGAGTCCAATTTCGCTCGGGGAAAGACCCGGTGCTCTACCTCAACAATCCGCCGGGGGTCGATCGGGAGAGCCGCCGCAACATGCTCGACCGGCTCCGCGAGCTGCACGAGCTCGAACTGGCGGAAACGGGAGACGCGGAGCTCAACACGCGCATCGCCCAGTACGAGATGGCCTTCAAGATGCAATCGAGCGTTCCGGAGGTGACCGACATCTCGTCCGAGCCGGCCCATATTTTCGACCTGTACGGACCCGACGCAAAAACGCCCGGCTCCTTCGCCGCCAACTGCCTGCTCGCGCGGCGCCTCGCCGAGCGGGGGGTGAAGTTCATCCAGCTTTACCACCAGGGGTGGGACCAGCACGGGGGTTTGCCCAAGGGGATCACCCGCCAGTGCCAGGAGACCGACCAGCCCGCCGCGGCGCTCCTCACCGATCTCAAGCAGCGGGGCATGCTCGACGAGACGCTCGTCGTCTGGGGAGGCGAGTTCGGCCGCACCAACTACTCACAAGGGAAGCTGACCGCGACCGATTACGGTCGCGATCACCACCCGCGCTCCTTCAGCCTCTGGATGGCCGGCGGGGGTGTGAAGGCCTGCGGGCTGGGCGGGCGGGTCTTCGCCCGGTCCGGCCCCGCGCTAGTGAACGACGGGCCTGGCTGCCTGTACATGTCCACGAACCGCGGCATCGCCCGCGTCTTGCGCGACTACCTCCTCGCCGTGGTGGAGGGCCGCGCCCGAACGCTGGTGCCGCAAGTGTTCGGCGTCAAGGACGGCCTCCGCTCGCAGGAGGCGAACGGCGGAATCCAGCCTTCGGTCTCGGTCGCGCCCGACGGGCGCCTGTGGTTCGCCACGATGGGAGGCGCGGCGGTGGTGGATCCGGCGCGCATCGTGAAGAACCTCGTGCCTCCGCGCGTGAGAATCACGTTGCTCGTCGTGGACGGGCAGCCCCTGCGGCGCCACGCCGGACGCGCCTCGCTGGAGCTTCCGGCCACGGCGCGCTCCCTCGAGATCGGCTTCACGGCGCTCGCGTTCCGCGTGCCGGAGCGCGTCACGTTCCGCTATCGCCTCGACGGCCTCGACGATTCCTGGCGCGAGGCCGGCACGTCGCGCCTCGCGCACTACGGGCACGTCGAGCCCGGCAGCTACACGTTCCGCGTGCTCGCGATCAACGAGGACGGCGTGCCGAGCGAGCGGGCCGCCGTGCTTTCACTGACGCGCAGGGCGCGTTTCCGCGAGACGGTGTGGTTTCCATTCCTCCTCGTGGCGGGCGCCGGACTCCTCGGAGCCGCCGTTCTGAGGCTGCGCACCGCGCGGCTGCTGCGCACGAAGGCCGAGCTGGAAGGCCTCGTCGCCGAGCGCACGAAAGCGCTCGAGGAGGAAACGGCCCGCACGCTCGTGGCCAAGAAGGACGCCGAGGACGCGAACGCTGCCAAGAGCGCGTTCCTCGCCAACATGACGCACGAGCTGCGCACCCCGCTGAACGCGATATTGGGTTATTCCGAGATGCTGGGGGAGTCGGCGGCCGAGGCCGGGCACGATCAATACCTGGGCGACCT
>CAZXSG010001001.1:0-2282 GCA_964643185.1 uncultured Holophagales bacterium | reverse complement strand
AGTTCGACGGTCCGGTAGCCGTACACATTGCGGGGCGATCCTCTCGGATCGCCCGGGCACACATCGTGCGTTGAACGGCTCCGGAGGCGAACAGCCATGAACACCATTCTCTTGATCGTCGTGCTGGTCCTGCTCTTCGGTGGTGGCGGGGGCTACTACTGGAGCCGGCGCCGGTAGACCGTCGTCCGCACACAACAACGAAAAGGGCCGCCCGGAAGTCTCCGAGGCGGCCCGATTCGTTTGATGAAGGCTCGATCCCTGGTCAGTTGATCATCGCGCCCGTCGACGAGATCTAGCCCGCGACCTCGGACAGCGCGGCCCGCGCGACGTCGATGTTCTCGGCGACGCGGGCTCCGTGCGTGTTCGCGTTCTGCACGACCGACGAGCCGCCCACGAGGCCCTGTCCCGTCGCCGTGAGGTCGTTGCCCAGGATCGTCTGGACGTCCGTGAGGTTCTTGAGGAACGGGTCGAACGCCTCGTTCGCGACGTTCAGGGAATCGACCACGCGCTCGAGGTTGACCTTCGCTGCCGAGCGGCGCTGTTCACCGATCCGCCGCAGCTCCGGGTCCTCGACCTGGCCCCGCCCCTTCCCCCAGGCGGCCAGGTACTTGGCCTTCATCGATTTCCTGTCCTCGAAGCGCCGGGCGGTCTTCTTGGCGTCGGACTTCAGCTCGTCGACGTCCTTCGAGTAGCGCTTGAACGACGTCTGCAGCTCGGCGGGCGAGGCGCGCATCACGCCGTCGAGGGAGACCAGAGTCTGGTCGATCTGCTGCCTGACCTTCGAGAGCTCCTTGTGCGTGTCGTCCATCGTGTCGACCGTCTTGGCGGACCGCGAAGGCCCGGTCGAGGCACAGCCGGCGACGATGAGGGCGAGCGCGGCGGCGCCGATGGCCGCTCGGGATGTCGAGATGGTGTTGTGGTTCATGGTCCTCTCCTCCGTACACTGAGAACGAAGCAAGACCAGAGCCACGCGGCGAGGGCTCTCCGGCTCCCTTTCGGCAATCTCTACACACCCAGCGTAAGGATTCCCGGCGTTCCGGTAGGACCAGTGGCTTTGCTCTGATGCAGGTGCTTCGTTCCAACGGGGCTTCCGGGTGCCCAGAATCAGGGCTGTCGACGGAGGAACCATGGATCGCACCAAGCTCGCCAGCCTGATCGCCTTCGGAATCCTGCTCCTCGGAACGTTTCTGGTCGCCACGGTGGACGCGCAGGCGGATTTCCTGGCACGGCACGGGACCTCGGTGAACCCGCCGGCGGCTTCGAACCCGACGGCTGCGGGCGTCAGGGTCCCGCGTCCGCCCGTGTGACCCCCCGGTTCCTCTTCTTCACAGGCAAGGGAGGCGTCGGCAAGACGACGCTCGCCGCGGCGCGCGCCCTCGCGCTCGCCTCGGACGGGCGGCGCGTGCTCCTCGTTTCCACCGATCCCGCCTCGAACCTCGGCGAGACGCTCGCGACGCCACTCGGCCCCACGCCCCGGGAGGTACCCGGCGCCCCCGGCCTCTCCGCCGTGGACATCGACCCCGTCGCCGCCGCCGAGAGCTACCGCCACCGCGTGCTCGCGCCCTATGCCGGAGTCGTCCCGCAGAAAGAGCTCGAGGGAATGCGCGAGGAGCTCTCGGGCGCCTGCACCGTGGAGATCGCGGCGTACGACCAGTTCGCGGGCCTTCTCGGGGAGGACGGTACGAGCTGGGACCACGTCGTCTTCGACACGGCCCCCACCGGCCACACGCTGCGGCTCCTCGAGCTCTCCCGCGCGTGGACGGGCTTCTTCGCGGACAACGCGCGCGGTGCCTCGTGCCTCGGACCTCACGGCGGGCTCACGACGCGGATCGAACGCTTCGAGGAGGCGCGGCGCGCGCTGGAGGATCCCTCGCGAACGCTGGTCGTGCTCGTGGCCCGGCCCGACGCGTCCTCAATCGCCGAGGCCGCCCACACCGCGAAAGACCTCGCCGCGCTCGGCATCACCCGGCAGGAGCTCGCGCTGAACGGCGTCTTCGAGCCCTTCGATTCCGACGTCCCGGATCCCATCGCGCGCGCCATCGTGAGAAGCCAGGAGCGCGCGCTCGAATCGCTCCCCGAGGTGCTCCTCGCCCTGCCCCGCACCGCCGTGCCGCTCGTCGCCTTCGAGGCGATCGGCGTGGCCGCGCTGAGAGCGCTCCTGGCTCCCCCCGCGCAGCAGGTCGCGTGTACCTCCGTCCCGGTGCTGGGTCCCTCGCCGCTCCCCGGTCTCACCGCGCTCGTCGACGATCTCGCAATGCGAAAGTCGGGACTCGTGCTCGTGA
>CAZXSG010001000.1:0-2283 GCA_964643185.1 uncultured Holophagales bacterium | reverse complement strand
TGGTCGCACGGTGAAGTCTTAAAACCAGAAACAATCAACTATCGTACCCAAAAACCAGAACGCGATGGTTTGTTCTGTGAACGAATTTTTGGACCAGTAAAAGACGTGAACATCCACGATGCCAAGTTTAAGGGTGTGCGCAGCCGCGAAGCCGCAGTCGACAAGAAGGGTGAACTAGTTACTAAAAGCATTGTTCGCCGCGAACGCATGGGCCACATTCAATTGGCCGCCGCTGTGGCGCACACCCGCGACCCCTCCTCCGGCTCCATCCGGGCACTGGGGGCCACGGTCGTGGTCGGACCGGGAGCCTGCGGGCTCCCGGCGACCGCGACCGCGCTCGTGCTCGAGGTCACTGTGCCCGGGCCCAGGGAATCCGGCGCCATATCGCTTTCGCCCGACATCGGCGCGGCCCCCCATCCGGGCGCCATCAATTTCAAGCGGGCCCCGCGCTCGGCGCAGGTGGTCGTGGACCTCTCGCCGGAGGGTCAGTTCCGGATCGACCTTCGTGATCCGGCCCTCCCCAGCGTGGCCGAATACGTCGACGTGGACATCGTCGGCTACTTCGGTGAGGTCCCACAGTCGCGGAATCCTCCCCGAATCACTCCGTGAGCTCCTGAGGCGGTGAGACGACGATCCTCACGGCCGTGACCCTTCCGTTCGCGATGGCGTTGAGCGTCGCGAATTTCTTCTCCGTGACGGCCGATGCCGTGACCTTCACGTCGGCAGACGTTCCACCGCTAAAGGACTCGATCACCACGTACCGCGGCAGATTGATGAACTCGGAGGCGCTCGAGAGCTCGACGCGAAGCGGCGACCCCACGGGCGGACTGGCCTCGATCGTCAGCCGCCGCGTTCCGAGGCTGTCGATCTCGAACGGTGGCGTGGGCTTCGTCGCGTCCCGGAAGCGGAGAGTCCCCTGCCACGCGAAGGTCGTTGCCAGCTCGATGCTCGCCCCGCCGCCTTCGACCACCACGGCCACGTCGGTGGGCGAAACGGGCACGGGAACCGTGGGCGTGAAGGGCACGTCGACCGAGTCCTCGCCGGAGCGCACGATGACCACGGACGGGTGGTTGAGAAGCCCTTCGGGCCGCGAGAACACCGACAGGCTGAGCGGGGCGAACACGGGACCCGCGAGCGTGATTCGTCCTCCGGAGGCCGTCGCCTCGAAGGAAACGGGCTCGGGCGGCGGGACGACCGTGACCGTCGTCGACTGCACGACACCGGGGCCGGGGCTGACGGCCGCCGTGATCGTCACGGTCGTGAGGCGCGAGACCTTCCGCCCGACGACGTGAAACTCGGCGTCGCTCTTGGCCTCGCCGCCGCGCACCCGAACGGGAGCGACCTCCACGAGCCCCGGAGGTGCCGACGTGAATCGAACTTCGACGCCGCCGGCCCCCACCATCCTCGTGAGGGTGACGCGCCCCGCGAGCGCCTCGCCGTGGGTCAGGCTCGGGCCGAGCGAAACGCTCTCGACGGTGGGCGGGGCAGCAATCACGACATCCGAGAACACCGATGAGATCGCCTCGGGTTCCGCGCTTCCCGGCGAAGGCGACGCGACCGAGACCCTCACGACGGCATCCGCCGGGACCCGGCGGCAGGTGACTTCGAAGAGCGTGTTCCGCCCCGGACGGACGGCAATTTCCGCCGGCGCCACGAGAACCTCCGGGTTCGAGCTCGTGACCTTCGCCGTGAAGGGAAGGCCGGGAGGTCCCGGGTCCGCGCGGTAGGTCATCCAGACCGAGGCGCCCGCCTCGCACGGCTCGCCGGGTCCCCGCAGCTCCGCGGCGCCGGCGGTCCCGCAAACGAGGAGGGTGAAGCCGACGAGCGACGAGGCGGAGCGGCGCGAGCGGTTGGTGAGAGTCATGTTGGCAGCGACCTCGGGGGCGCGCGCCGCCATGATACTCAGCGCGTGTGGCGCGCCAGCTCGCGCGCGAAGAGCGCGATCGTTGGCTTCACGAGCGGCCGGTAGAGAAACCGGAGCAGCCAGCCGGGCGCGACCCGGCCTCGCTCCTCGCGCGCGACCCGCGCGTCGAGGTGGTCCATGAACCGGAACGCCGCCGGACGCCAGTGGGTGTCGTCGCTCCAGTACTCGACGCGGCAGAGATGCTTGAGGCTCTTGTAGCCGTAGTGGGCAGGTGCCACGAGGCGGAGGGGCGCGCCATGAGCCACAGTGAGGGGCTGCCCGTTCAGGGTGTCGGCGAGGAGCACATCCTCCGCGAGAAGGTGCTCGAGCCGCAGGAGCGTGCGCCCTCCGTCCGCGGCCTTCAGCACGACGAACGCGGC
>CAZXSG010000999.1:0-2285 GCA_964643185.1 uncultured Holophagales bacterium | reverse complement strand
CAGGGAGGAATCCTTCAGCAGCGCGACGAAATCGTTAGTCATCGGCGCCAGCGCGAGCCGGAACGCCTGGGGTCCCCGCACGAAGCGCAGGATTTGCGGCTCGGTGAGACCCAGCGTACGCGCGGCGTCGAGCTGGCCGCGCGGCACGGCCAGCAGCGCACCTCGATAGATCTCGCTCTCGTACGCTGCATAGTTCAGCCCGAGTCCCAGGAGCGCCGCGAGAAACGCCGGCAGCTTCACCACGGCCGCGAGACCGTAATAGAGAACGAAGAGCTGGAGGAGCACGGGCGTTCCGCGCATCACCTCCACATAGAAGCCGAGGAGCGTGCGCGCGGCGGGTCCGCCGTAGACGCGCCCCGCGGCGATCGCGGCGCCGAGTGCCATCGCGAGCGCCATCGCGGCGCAGGAAAGGACCAGCGTGATCAGCGCGGCCCGAAGCAACGAGGGAAGGTAGAGAAGCACCTGTTCGTGTGGCTGCGCCCGTGCCGGGCTACGCGCCTGCCCGCGCGCGCCGAGCGGCACGGCAGCCGCTGCCGGCGCCTGTTTCGCGGCCCTTCCCGAGGCCGCGAGCGAGGCCACGTGCGCGGCCTGGGCGTCGTCCCAGATCTCCCACTTGCGGTAGATGCGCTCGAGCGTGCCGTCTTCGGCGAGGGTGCGGAGCACACGGTCGATCGAGTCCCGGAGGGCGGTCTGATCCTTCGCCAGAACGCCCACGTAGTGCCCCGTGCCGAGCGCGACGGGCTGGGTGTGGAGGCCCGGCGTCCGGCGCATCGCTCGCGTCGCGATGATGTGGTCGAGCACCACGCCGTCGAGCCTCCTGGCGGCGAGGTCTTCGTAGGGATGCACGTCGTCGTCGTACGAGACGGGCTGGATACCGTGACTGGCCTTCGCCTGCTGGAGGAGGTCCCAGGCGATCGTTCCGGCGAGCGTTCCGAGGCGCCTGCCCTTCAGGTCGTCGAGGGTACGGAAGCGCTCGCGGTCTCCCTCGCGCACGGTGAGCACCTCGCGGAACTCGAAGTACGGCAGCGTTACGAGGAGCTTCTCGCGGCGGCCGGGCGTGTCTTCCACGCCGCTCATCCCGATGTCGAAGTCCCCTCGCGCCACCGACTGGTCGATCCCGGTGTAGGCCACCTGCACGAAACGCGGATTGCGGCCAAGGGCGCGCGCGAGGGTTTCGGCCACCTCCACGTCGAAGCCCACGAGCCGGGTGGGATCCCGCGGGTCGGCTTCCACGAACGGCGCGCCCCCTTCGGCGTCCCCGCCCCAGCGCAGCTCGGGAGCCTGGGCCGGGGCCTGCGTCGTGGCCAGGAGGACGAGCGAGGCGAGGAGCCGTTTCATGGCGAGCGAAGCATAAAGTGGCACGAAGCCGCCCGCGTTCCCATAATGGGGGCGTGCCGCGAGTTCTCTACGTCGAGGATGACCCCGCTCTCCAGGCCTCCGTCGCCGCGGCGCTCACGCACGGCGAGGCCTTCGACGTGGACGTGGCCAGCTCGGCGCGCGACGCGCTGGTGACGGCCCGCATGCGGCCGCCCGACCTCGTGCTCCTCGACACCACGCTCGGCGACGCCGACGGCCCCGAGCTCCTCTCGGCGCTGCGTTCGGTGGCCGGCCTCGACACCACACCCGTGGTGTTCCTGGCTCCCGCCCCGAACGCGGAGGAGAAGGAGCGGCTCCTCGCCTCCGGCGCGGCGTCGGTGCTCGCGAAGCCCAGCCCCGCGGAGGCCGCCGGCCTGCGCGACGTGCTCGCGCGGATCCTCGCGGAATGACCGCGGATCCCCGCTACCCCATCGGCCCGTGGGTCTCTCAGGGCCCGCTCGACGCCACCCGCCGCGCGGAGCTGATCGCTCAGATCGAGGAGGCCCCGGTCCGACTCCGCGAAGCGGTGCGCGGGCTTTCCGACGCCCAGCTCGATACGCCGTACCGCGAGGGCGGCTGGACGGTGCGGCAGGTGGTGCACCACCTGCCCGACAGCCACGTGAACGCGTATGTCCGCACGAAGCCCGCCCTCACCGAGGAGGAGCCCGTGATCCGCCCGTACGACGAGGTCGCGTGGGCGAACCTCCCCGACGGAGCGGGGGCACCCATCGAGCCGTCGCTCGCGCTCCTCGACGCGCTCCACGCGCGCTGGGTGCTGGCGCTTCGTGCGGCGCCGGAATCCGCGTTCAAGCGCACCTACTGGCATCCCGTGAACGGCCTCTTCTCGCTCGACGAGCTGGTGTCGAACTACGCGTGGCACGGCCGCCACCACATCGCACACATCACGTCGCTGTACACCTGCTCCGGTC
>CAZXSG010000998.1:0-2288 GCA_964643185.1 uncultured Holophagales bacterium | reverse complement strand
GGGCGGGCGGTCCACCGTGCCCGCGAGGCGCGGCGGGCCCCGGGGGACGGGGGCCGGGACGGGCCGGCTCTGGGCGGGCGGGGGGTCGAAGCCCGCGAGGGGCTGAGCCAGCCCCTTCATCGACGTGAGCGGCGTCTTCAGCTCGTGCGCCACGAGGCTGCGCGTCGCGGCGGCCGTACGGTTCCGGCTGGCGGCCTCCTCGGCGAGGCTCTCGAGCGTGCGCAGCCGATCACCGGGATGGAGCGACGTTTCGAGCTCCTCCGTCGCGCGCGCGATACGAGCGTCCGCCCGGCGCCGCGCGATGAGCTCGGCCCCCGCGGCCGTGAGGAAGAACGCGGTCACGACGCTCACCGCGGGCAGCTCGAGCCTCAGGATCGACAGCGAAGCGGGCAGGAGCAGCAGCGGCGACAGCGCGACGATCGCGGCGCCCGCCAGCGCGAACGGCGTTCCGCGCCGGCGGAGCGGGGCGGTGAAGAGGACGAGCAGCGCTCCCCACGGCCCCGCGGCCCAGGGCGGAAACCCGCGCAGCAGCCCTCCCGCGAGCACGCTCTCGCAGATCGACGCGTGGATGAGGACGCCCGAGTCCGTGGTGCCCGGCTCCGTGACCGAAACGATGTGCCGGTCCTCGAGGCCCGCCGCGGAGAGGCCCACGAAGACGATCCTTCCGCTGAGCCGGTCGCCGCTCTTTCCCGAAAGGACGTCCGCCGCGGAGACGACCGGGATCGCCGCGGGACGGGCCCGGAAGTCGGGCCGAAGGGTCGCGCCGGCCACCACCGCGCGGCCTCCGGGCACGACCATTCCGGCGGCCGCGGCGAGGGCCGGAAGGGAAAGGTCGCCGGACTGCACCGTCGCGGGAATGCGGCGCACGACACCGTCCGCGTCCACGAGGAAACCCACGTGGCCGAGGTGGCGGCTCGTGCCGAGCGACCGCGCGGGTAGCGTCATGCCGCCTTCCCGATCGGGCGCGGCGGCCAGCAAGATGGGCCCCTTGGCGGACTCGGCGGCGAGGGCCTCGTCGCCCTCGCGCGCTTCGGGAAGCAGGATATCGAGCGCGATCACGACGGCTCCGGCTTCACGGGCCCGCGCGACGAGCTCCGCAAGGAGAGCACGCGGCCAGGGCCACGGGCCGCGTTCGCGGAGCGAGGCCTCGTCCACGAGGATCGCGGCGACCCGCGTCGCGGTCCTTTCGGGAAGGAGCCTCAGCGCGCGGTCTCGCGCGGTGAGGTCGGCGAGCGTGAACGGCCCCGACGTGGAGAAGAGGATCGAGAGAAGGAACGCGCTGAGCGCGGCGAGCGCCTTGCGGCCCGGCCTCATTTGAGGCCCGGCCTCACGCGAGCGCCAGGGCTTTGCGAAAAGCCGAGCGCCGCTCCTCGGTCTTCTCCGCGCTCTCGCGCCTCAGGAAACGCCCATCCTCCCGCCAGGCCCGCGAGCTCTCCGGCACGCACGGTGTCCCTGCGCTGCAGGTCCGTGAAATAGGCCGGCACGGTGATGACGACCCGCCGCACCGCCTGGCCCGTCTCCCGTTCCGCCGCCCGCTTCAGCGTCATGAGGATGTGCGAAGAGATCTCCGCCGGCGTGTAGGGCTTGCCGGCCATGGCCACGGATTGGCCGCTCCCCATCTTCCGCTTGATGGACAGGACGGTGTCCTCGGGGTAGGCAGCCTCCTGGTTACGCGCCGCGAAGCCCGTCACGATCTTCCCTTCGCGGTCCACCCCCACGACAGAGGGAAGAAACCGCTCTCCGTGCTCCACCGGAACAACCACGGGCTTGCCGTCCATCAGGCAGGCAATCTCCGAGTTGGTGGTGCCCAGGTCGATGCCATAGATGCGATCCGCCTTCATGCGTCCTCCCGAGACACGATCACCGTAGCGGGCCGCAACACCACGCCCTGCATGGCCCAACCATCTTCCACGACCTCGGCGATGCACCCAGTCGGAACCCCCGCTGCGCGCCGCGCCCCGCAAGCCACGCACCCAGCGCAAACAACGCCGTGCCCAAAAGCCCCGTAGCCGATAGCATATCCAGCAGATCGCTGTGCATGCCCAGCCGCTGCGCGCCGCCAAAGAGGGTGCCCACCAGCGGCGAGGCCGCAAAACCTGCCAGCGGCGTGGTATAGGTGCCAAGGCGCGAGCCTGCGTCCACCGCGCCGCCGGTGACCATCGCAAGCAGCTGCGACAGGCTGTACTGCGCGTTTGCAAACCCCATGCCCGCCGCCACGCTGCCCGCCCAGGTCAGCAGCGGCACGCGCAGCAGCCACAGCGCCGCGATAAATGGCAGCGACCACAACA
>CAZXSG010000997.1:0-2289 GCA_964643185.1 uncultured Holophagales bacterium | reverse complement strand
CGTCACGGAAGAGCTGGTCCGGTTCGCTTCACCGCTCGAGGTCGACTTCGTGGTGCCGCAGGGGAACGGAAGGGTGAGCCTCGTGGAGGCCAAAGCCACTCGCACGCCGCAGCCGGCGCACGCGGCGTCGCTCCTCCGGCTCGCGGACGCCTTCGCGAAGAAGGGACAGCCGGTCGACTCGGCCCTCGTCGTTCACCGGGGTATCGAGGAGGACGCGGCCCGGGGCGCCCTCGTGCCGGGCGTCTCGGCGCGGACCGTTCGTGAAGCGCTCGGCGACCTCGCTCCCCGGGGCGCGAAGCTCGTGCCGAAGAGATAGCGGCTCAGGCCCTAAGGGCGACCGCGTTCTCTGCCGGGGTGGGCCGCCGCCGGGCGAGGCGCATCAGGCCGTCGTATGCCGCGTACTTGTAGGCCTCGCTCCGCGTGGGCACCGCGAACGTCATGTCGATGAAGCGTCGCAGCGTGCCCCCTTCATGGAGGACGAGCTGCCCCAGGTGGATCAGCTCACTGGCCTGCTCGCCCACGATGTGGACGCCGAGCAGCCGCTCGTCCTGCCGGTCGAACACGAGCTTCAGGATGCCGTCGGCAAAGCCCGAGACGCGGGCCTTGGCGTTTGCGGAGAACGACGTCCGCCCCGTCTCCACGTCGCGGCCGCGCTCGCGGGCCGCCTCCTCGGTGAGGCCCACCGAGGCCAGCTCGGGAATCGAGAAGACGTACATCGGGCAGAGCGCGTCGACCCGCGTCTTGAAGCCCAGCTCCAGCGCGTGGCACACGGCCACGCGGCCCTCTTCCATCGCCGCGGCGGCGAGACCCGGCGGACCGATGAGGTCGCCGGCCGCGTAGACGCCCGGAGCCGTCGTCTCGTAGCGCTCGCTCACGAGCACGTGGCCGTCGTCGCGGAGCGCGACGCCCGCCTCCGCGAGCCCGAGCCCGTCGGTGGCTGCCGTGCGGCCCATCGCCACGAGCGCGAGCTCGCCCTCGGCCAGCTTGCCGCTCGCGAGCGTCGCGCGAAGGAGGTCGCCGTGCCGTTCGAGCCCCAGCACTTCGGACTTCGGCAGCACGCGGATTCCGATTCCGTTGAACGACTCGGCCAGCGCCCGCGAGCACTCGGCGTCGGCCGCCGGCATGAGGCGCGGGGAGCGGGCGAGGAGCGTCGTCTTCACGCCGAGCGCCCCGAAGATCGACGCGTACTCGCAGCCCACCGCGCCCTCGCCGATCACGAGGAGGCTCGAGGGCAGCCGGTCGATGCGCAGGATGCTCTCCGAATCCCGCACGGCGGGGTCGCCAGCTGGCAGCCACGAGGGACGGATCGCCCGCCCGCCCGTCGCCAGGAGGATCGCCTTCGCGGAGAGGACCCGGGTCCCGCCCTCCGCCAGAGTCACCTCGACGCGTCTTTCGGGCAGCAGCCTCGCGCGGCCGTGAACCAGCTCCACGCGATGCCGCGTGAGGTTACGGCGGACGGCGTGCGTCATCACCGAGACAGCCTCGTCCTTGCGGGCCATGAGCCGCGCGAGGATCGAACCCTTCTCCGACAGGTCGGCCGGACTCTGGCCGAGACCGCTCAGGTAGATGGCACTTTCGCGGAGGGCCTTCGTGGGGATGCCGGCGCTCGAGACGGCGATGCCGCCCGGGTCGCTCCGGGCCTCCACCACGGCGACGCTCTTGCCGAAGTAAGCCGCCTGGGCCGCGGCCTTCTCGCCCGCGGGCCCGGAGCCCACCACGACGAGGTCGAAATCGTTGGTCACGACGGCCGGCTCACCAGTCGGCGCGGCCACCGGCCACCGGCTTGGCGCCCGGGCCGGAGGGATCCTCGAAGAGCGTGCCGCGGCTGCTGGCCGAGAAGGAGCAGACGTAGACGACGGGCTCCCAGCCCGTGTTCGTGAGCTCGTGGTTCACGCCGCTCGGGATGAACAGCGTCTGGCCGGGCGAGAGCGTGAGCTTCGATTCGCCCGTGCGGATCTCGCAGGTGCCCTGGAGCATGTAGACGAGCTCTTCGGCGGCCGTGTGCCAGTGCTCGGGGTTGGTCTTCCCGGGCAGGATGTTCACGAGCCCGAAGCTCTGCTCACAGCCGGGCGCCACATCGTTGTTGGCGACCCATTTCACGGCGCCCCAGTCGTAGACGACGGGCTCGATGTCTTTCGTTTCGGTGACGATCACGTTCAGCATGACGCTCTCCTGGCTTGGTTTCGTTGGCGTCTACGAGGCGCCGGCCGCGAGTGGATCAACGAGTTTCTTTCCGCACCCCCTCCCCCTGGGGCCCGAACGGAGCGAAGATCAGCGCTCGTTTCAATT
>CAZXSG010000996.1:0-2293 GCA_964643185.1 uncultured Holophagales bacterium | reverse complement strand
CGGGAGCCTCGGAGCTAGCGTGGATTCGCCCGGGGCCGGGGGGTGCCCGGAGGCATCGGCGTGGGCGTGTTCGCAGGCGGGGCCGTCGTCGCCGGCGTGGGCGTGACGCGCGGCCGCATTCTGCCGTTCGTGAGGGGACCTTCGGGAGTCGGCGTGCTGACGGGCGTCGTTCTCGGGGTCGGCGTCGCCGTGTTCATCGGATCGTCCTGCGCCGCGCTCGCTGACGCCGTGGCACCACCGGCCAGGACCACGAACGCAACGCTCGCAGGGATGAGTCGGGATTTCATGGAAGCCTCCTGCCTCCTGCGTAGCACTTGGCGTGCCGCGATCGACCCTCCGCGGAAAAACAAAGGCGCCACCCTTCGGGATGGCGCCCTCGTGGCGAATCCCGGCGCGTGCGATTACTCGGCGAGGAGCTCCCGGGCGAGGACGACGCCGAACTCGCGGGCCGAGTCGAACGACTCTCCGGTGATGATGCGGCCGTCGACCACAACGTCGTCCGTGGCGCTCCACGGGTTCCCGACGGAGTTCGTGGGCAGCATGGTCGCGCCCTGGGACTCGATGTGGTTCCGCGTGAGGCGCTGGACGGTTCCGCCGTTCGGTCCCACCTCGGCTGGCGCGTAGCCGGGCCACGCGACCACCGTGCGGCCCTGGAGGAGGGGCTGCCCGTTCACCCGGGCATAGGCCAGCACCGAGACGCCGTGGCAGAGCGCCGTGACGAACTTGCCGCGGCTCACGAAGAGATCGATCAGGTCCGCCACGTCTTCGCGAACGGCCAGGGCACCGTTGTAGGAGGCGTTCTGGTACGTCCCGCCGTACGCGTACTGGTAGGAGCTGGCGCCCCATCCGCCGACGAACGCGATGGCACTGTAGCGATCGGGATCCGACGCGGCGAGCGCGAGCGCTGAGGCGATCGAGAGGTCGGGCGTGACGACGCCGCTGCTGTCGGTGTAGCCCGAGTCCGCGTGCGGGAAGCTCGCGACGGCCTCGGCCGCGGCCACGTCGACGAGCACGCCCGCGGCCTCCAGCGCGGCACGGGGCTCGGCGTACTCGCGGTACCAGAAGTCCTGGTTCGCGATCACCATGAGAACCCGCTTGGGCGCCGGGGCGAGCGCGCGCTTCACCTCGGCTGCGATCGCGCGGCCGAATGCCGGAGCTGCGGCCCAGTCCTGGGCGGTGATGATCCGGCCGTCCACGATCACGTCATCGGCCGCCGTCGTTGGATCGCCCACGGACTCGGAAGGAACCATCACGGCGCCGTTCGTCTCGACGTGCCAGCGCGTTGCAACCGCGCCGTCGGCGTAGTCCTCGCCGCGCATCCGGAAGCCGGGACCGCCCCACGGATATCCCGTGACGGTGCGGCCCGAGAGCGGGCTCGTTCCGTCGACCCGGGCCCAGGCCAGCACAGACACCCCGTGGCAGATCGCGGCCACGGGCTTGTTCTCGGCAAGCAGGTCGCCGATGACGCGGTTCACGGCCTCCGAGGTCAGGCGATCCGGACGGTAGGCGGCGTTCGCGTACGTTCCCTCGAACGCGTATTGGTAGCTCGAGGCCCCCCAGCCGCCCACGAACGCGATGGCCGAATAGTCGGCCGCGGAAACGTCGGCGAGCGCGACGTCGGGCCTCACGGTCTCGGCCGGGTTGCCGCCGTGCGGGAGGGCCGGCGCGGTGGTGGCCGCCGCGACGCGCACCGTCATCCCTTCGGCTTCCAGAGCCGCACGCAGGGGGAAATAGTCGGGCCCGTAGAAGTCTCTGTTCGCGATGACGAGCAGCACGGGCAGGGGGGTGGCCTCCGCGTGAAGTTCGGCTGTCGGTACGGCCAGGGCGCCGGCCATCAGCATCATGCTCATCGCGAGGGAGGTCGGGGTCTTCATGTCGTCTCCTTCTGGTTTTGCGGCTCCAGGAGCCGCTCTCACCAGGAAGAATCGAAATCCCCGGAGAAAGCCCGACACGCCCGGACTCGACTACGCTCCATCCCGTGACCGGGGACACAGGACCGGGTTCGGGAGACATCACCAGGCTCCTCCAGGCCTGCCGGGATGGGGACCGCGACGCCTTCGACGCTCTCGTCGCTCGCGTCCACGACGAGCTCTCGCGCATGGCGCACCGCGAGCTCCGGGCCGTGCGCAAGGGTCAGACGCTCGACACGGTGGCCCTCGTGAACGAGGCCTACCTGAGGCTGCGCGACGGGGGGAACCTCTCCTGGCAGAACCGCTTCCACTTCTACTGCGTGACCGCCCGGGGGATGAGGTGGATCGTGGTGGCTCACATCCGGGCGCGCCGCGCCGGGAAG
>CAZXSG010000995.1:0-2298 GCA_964643185.1 uncultured Holophagales bacterium | reverse complement strand
CACAACTCGTTGGTTCCTGCGTAGGGGAAGTCCGGCCTCTACAATCCGCAGCCTGATGTCGAACGAGGCCGCACCATAAGCCCCCGTACAGGACCTCCCCTAGCAGGTCGCGAACCGCCGCGCGAACCGCGACCGCATCGTGGCGCTCGGGCATCCCGCGTATCCGAACCGCTACGACGCCACTCACCTCGTGAGCGACATCGTGCAGGCGTTCTCTCCGCTCTCGCACGACGAGCTCGAGGCGATTCCCGAGGAGAAGCGCCGCGTGAAGGTGCCGGGCCGGATCCTGGCCATCCGCAGGATGGGCAAGAAGGCCGTGTTCGTGGACCTCTCCGACGGCCGCGAGAAGACGCAGAGCTACCTCCGCCAGGACGCCCTGACGCCCGAGGACTGGCAGCTGTTCGAGTGCCTCGACCTGGGCGATCACGTGGGCGTTTCGGGCGTCGTCTTCCGCACGAGGATGGGAGAGCTCTCGGTGCGCGCCGAGAAGCTCACGTTCCTCGCCAAGTCGCTGCGTCCCCTGCCCGACAAGTGGCACGGCCTCACCGACGTCGAAGTGCGCTACCGCCAGCGCTACGTGGACCTCATCGCGTCTCTCGAGACGCGGCGGGTGTTCGAGATCCGGGCCCGGCTCGTCTCGCACATCCGCCGGTTCTTCGACGCGCGGGGCTTCCTCGAGGTCGAGACGCCGATGATGCAGGTCATCGCCGGAGGCGCCGCGGCGCGCCCGTTCGTGACGCACCACAACGCGCTGGATCTGCCGCTCTACCTGCGCATCGCGCCCGAGCTCTTCCTCAAGCGGCTCGTCGTGGGCGGCTTTCCGAAGGTGTACGAGATCAACCGGAACTTCCGGAACGAGGGCATCTCGACGCACCACAACCCCGAGTTCACGATGCTCGAGTTCTACACGGCCTACGCGGATGCCCGCGACCAGATGGCCCTCCCCGAGGAGCTGTTCCGCGGCGCCGCGCAGGAGATCCTCGGCACGACCGACCTCCCCTGGGGGAAGACGGAAGCGGGCGAGCCCCTGCACGTCCTCAATTTTGGCGAGCCCTTCCGGCGGATCTCGATGCGCGACGCCGTACTCGAGTTCGGCGCGGGCCGCGTGGCCGCGGAAGACCTCGGCGATCTCGCGTCGCTGCGGGCCGCCGCGCTCCGCGTGGGCGTGGAGTCGCCGGAACGCTTCGGGGAGTCGAAGGGAAAGCTCCTGGCCGAGCTCTTCGAGGCCGTCGCTGAGGAGCATCTCGTGCAGCCCACGTTCATCGTGGACTTCCCGGCCGAGATCTCGCCGCTCGCCAAGACGCGTCCCGAGAACCCCGAGATCGCCGACCGGTTCGAGCTCTACGTGGCGGGCATGGAGATCGCGAACGGTTTCTGCGAGCTGAACGATCCCGACGAGCAGGCCGAGAAGTTTCGCGCCCAGGTGGGCGAGCGCGACAAGGGCGATCTCGAGGCCATGCACTTCGACGACGACTACATCGAAGCGCTCTCGTACGGCATGCCGCCGGCGGCCGGAGAGGGCATCGGCATCGACCGGCTCGCGATGCTGTTCACGGGCTCGGCATCGATCCGCGACGTCATCCTCTTTCCGCTCATGCGGCCGAAGGCCCTGCGCTGACCTCCTGGTTCCTCGCCCGGCGCTATCTGAGCGCGTCCCGCCGCGAGGCTCAGGTGGGCGTCGTGGCGCTGGCCGCGTTCCTGGGGCTCGTGCTCGGCGTTCTCGCGCTCGTGGTCGCGCTCGCCCTCCTGGCCGGGTTCCAGAAACACGTCCGCGCGCGGCTCGCGGCCGAAACGCCGCACCTCACGCTCGAGCCCCTCGGCCGCGACGCGGTGCGCGAGTCCGAGGGGCTCGAAAAAGAGCTCCGGGAGCGGCCCGACGTCACGCGGCTGTCGGTCGTCGCGCGCGGCCGGGTGTGGGTGTCGTACGGCGACTCGTCCGTTCCGGCCATCGCCGTGGGCCGCACCGACGCGGACGGGCTCGCCCTCACCGCGAGCCAGGCCCGCGACCTGGGCGTCTTCGAAGGCGACACCGTGAGGGTCGTGTCTTCGCGGACCCGGCTCTCGCCTCTCGGACCGGTCCCGATCGTCGGGACGTTCGAGGTCGGCGCTCTGCGCGCGTCGAGTCCGGCCTCGAGGCGGGTGGGGGAGGCCGAGCTGGGCCATGTCGTCACGGGGGGTCTTGGTCGTGGAGGCGGACGGACCCGACCCGCGCGGCGGGTCCAGGTTGCCCTGGGCCACCGGCGCGGCAATCGTGTGCTCGCCGTCACCCACCACCTTGGGAGGATCGCGCCGGGCTGC
>CAZXSG010000994.1:0-2312 GCA_964643185.1 uncultured Holophagales bacterium | reverse complement strand
CGAGCCCGTCAGGATGTCCATCATGAGCATCGCGACGAGGCCTTCGACGGGGACGATCGAGCCCGGGGAGAGCTTCGTGCCGGTGTACTTCACCGACTCGACGATCTTCGGGTTGCGCTGGAGCTTGTAGAGGACGTCCTCACCGTTCCAGAAGGTCCGCGGCCGCTCGCGCGTGCCGCGCCGCACGACGTTCTTCGCGTCGAGGATGTCGGTGAGGGGGTCGGAGTCCTGGTGGTCCCACATGTCGGCGCCCGTCGGCGTCTCGCTGTAGCCCGAGGCGTACTGCGAGGTCGTCGCGACGAGCGTTGCCACGTCGATCTCCTTCTCCGTGCGGAGCTGCGACAGGAGAACGTTGGCCTTCGTCGTGTCGATGCCCTGAGGGAGCCACGCGCCCGCGGCGCGCTCGGCGTCCTCGACCGTCGTCTCCTTGTGGTGCTGATCGCACGTGACGGTCTCCCAAGAGATGTTGATGTCGATGCGGTCGCTCTTCGCGCCGAACGGCTTCTTCGTCGACCCGATGACCTCGAAGGCCTCGGTGCCGTAGACGGGGTACTCGGCCTTCAGGTCGAGCCCGCCCACGAACTCACGGAGGAGCGCCGGTCCGATGAACTCGGCCTGCGTGTACGACAGGCCCATCGGGAGCTGCGTCGCGGTGGAGCGCTGGTAGTTGCCGACGCCGGCGAACTCCCCGTACGCGCGCTTCAGGAGCTTGTCGACCTGCTCCTTCGTGGCGGCGAGCGCCTGGATGGAGCTCGGGACGTTCTTGCCCTCGCGAAGGCGCTTCTGGAAGTGCGCGACGTACCCGGGATCCACGAAGGTCCGGGTCTCGTTCGGCAGCTTGGCGGTGCGGAACCAACCGGGGAAATTCCCCTGTCCGTTCCAGTTGAGGAGGTGCGGGGCGACGGCCTTGACGCGACGCTCGAGCGCGGTGCGCCGCTTCGGGTCGCTGACGTGGGAGAAGATTGCTCTCATGTTCGTTCTCTCTCTCCTGCGCTCAGCCGAAGTTCGCTTCGAAAGCGACCGTGTCGCCGGAGGCCGCGGTTGCGGCGCTACCGAGCGTGTTCGCGGTCTGTGAGGCATCGACGGTGAACTTGCCGGCGGCGGCGGATTTGATGAGGGTCGGGAGGGCCACTGCGGCGGCGGCAATGACCCAGATCTTTCCGCGCAGCGGGTAGACGAGCACGGGGAGGTCCGCGGCGGCGACGCTCTCGCGGATGACTCCGATCGGGGTCGTGTCGGCGCCCGACTTCACGATCTTCCCGGCCGAATCGAACGCGACGCCGAGGCAGGCGCCCTTCGAGCAGGTCATCGCCTCGCCGCTGGTGTGGCCCCAGGGGCCTTCGGTGTTGATGGGCAGCATGGGCGGCTCCTCAGTTCGCCTCGGCGTCGTCGCCGTCGGCGTCCGCGCTCAGCCGCGCGATGGCTTCGTTGATGTCGATGCCTTCCTGCTGCGCCAGGAACATGGCCTCGGACGCGAACTCGCTCCGCGTCTGGGCGTTCGAGGCGCCGGGCTGGAAGGGCGTGGCGTCGGCACCATCGACGGCGTCGGCGAGCTCCTGGAACGCGGCCCGCGAGGGGTGGCGCTGCGGGAGGGCGGCGAGCCGCTTCTTGCCCGCCTCGAAGGTCTTCGCCTCGGAGAGGATCTCCTTCCACTCGGGCTCTTCAGCGTTGGAGATCCGGCCGTCCTTCCGCGCCTGCGCGAGAAGGGCCGAGACCTCGTTCCCGCGCTGGATGGCGGCGTTCTCGGCGCGGAGCTCGGCCGTGATCTTCGTGGTGAGGCCGGCCTCGAGCTCGGAGAGCGCCTTGCGGACGTCGCTGAGCTTCACGGGGGCGTCGTCGCCGGCCGCGGGCTGAACGGGGACGGCGGGCGCCGCTTCCTTCTCCTTCGGCTTGGTGGCCGCGAAATGCTTCGCGACGGCGGTGTCGATTTCCTCGGGCGTCGCGCCGGGTGCGAGGCCGAAGAGCGCCAGGGTTTCGGGCTTCATGGGCTGCTCCTGTGGCTTGCTCGCCGCGGCGGGCGAGTCGGTTTCAGATACGGCCGCCACAGGGGCGGGGGTGGGCGCGGGAGCGGAGTGCGCCGGTACGACGACGCCGCTCTCGAGCTGGACGAAAGGCTTGCGTTCCCGCATGCGGGCCTCGAAGGTCTCGAAGCGCTCGACAGCCCCGAGGCCGCGCATCGCGGGTCGGTTGACGAAGGAGATCTCCCGGATATCGGCGCAGTGGATGAAGTCGTCCTTGTCCACCCAGCCGTCGAACCCGACAGAGACCGAGTGCCAGCGGAGCCCGGGCTCGACGCCGGCTTTCCACGAGTC
>CAZXSG010000993.1:0-2314 GCA_964643185.1 uncultured Holophagales bacterium | reverse complement strand
CTCCTCATCATGGCGGCCCGGCCCGGCATGGGGAAGACGGCCTTCGCGCTCAACATCGCGTCGCACCTCACGATCCACAACCAGTACTGCGTGGGGTTCTTCTCGCTGGAAATGTCGTCGGAGCAGCTCGGCTTCCGTATCCAGTGCTCCGAGGCCCGCGTGAACCTCCAGCGGCTCCGCGAGGGACGCCTCTCGAAGGAAGAGAAGAAGAGCCTCTTCTACACGACGCAGACGCTCAAGGACGCCAAGCTCTTCGTGGACGACACGCCCGCGATCACGCTCCTCGAGATGCGCGCGCGGGCCCTTCAGCTCAAGCAGCGCGCCGGGCATCTGGATGCCGTTTTCGTGGACTACCTCCAGATCATGGGCTCGCGCGGCAAGCACGAGAACCGCACCCAGGAGGTCGGCTCGTATTCGCGAGGCCTCAAGGCGCTCGCCAAGGAGCTGGACGTGCCCGTGATCGCGCTGTCTCAGCTCTCGCGCCGAACGGAGCAGCGGGGCACCGAGAAGGAGCCGCAGCTCTCAGACCTTCGGGAATCGGGCTCGATCGAACAGGACGCCGACGTCGTGCTCTTCCTCTCGCGCCCCGAGTACTACGACAAGGACACCGACCAGAAGAACATCTGCGACGTGATCATCGCGAAGCAGAGAAACGGTCCGACCGACCGGTTCACGCTGGGCTGGTCGGGCGAGTTCACACGGTTCTCCGATCTCGCGCAGATCTCCGAGGCACCGGGGTATTGATCGGCCTTCGCCCGACCCGTGCCGTCGTGTCGCTGGACGCGATCGCACGGAACTACCACGCGATCCGCGAGCTGGTGCCGGAGGGCTGCGACGTGATGCCCGTCGTCAAGGCCGACGCCTACGGCCACGGCGCGGGGCCCGTCTCGGTGCGTCTCCAGCAGGCGGGCGCCCGGCACTTCGCGGTGGCCGTGGCCGAGGAGGGTGGAGAGCTCCGCCGCGAAGGCATCACGGGCGAGATCCTCGTGATGGGCTACCTGGGCGAGGACCAGCTGCCCGATCTCGTGCGGCACGGCCTCGTTCCGAACGCGCACTCGATTCCGCTCCTCGCGGCGCTCGCCGCGTTCTCGCGGGGGCGCGGAATCGAGCTGCCCGTGCACCTCAAGCTCGACACCGGCATGACGCGCCTGGGCATTCCGGTGAGCGAGCTGGGTGAGGCGATCGCGATCCTCCGCGAGGCCCGCGGACTGAGACTCGCGGGGACGTTCCAAAACTTCGCCTCGGCCGATGACGCCCAGTCGTCCCAGACTCTGTCCCAGCTCGGCGCGTTCGCGGCGGCCGTGCGGGCGCTCCGCGGGGCGGGGCTCGATCCCGGCGTTCTCCATGTCGGGAACAGCGCGGGCACGCTCCTTCCGCGCGAATGGCCCGCGGATCTGCCGGGGCCGCATCGCGCGCGTCCGGGCCTCGCTCTCTACGCCCCGTTTCCCGGGGTCTTCGAGGATCTCGAGGACGCGATGGCGTTCGTCTCCGTGATCGACCAGGTCAAGGTCGTGCCGGCGGGCGCGCGCGTGGGATACGGCGGAACGTTCGTGGCGGAGCGGGAGACGCGCGTCGGCATCGTGCCGGCCGGCTATGCCGACGGAGTTCCGCGCTCCCTCTCGGGACGGGGCCGGGTCCTCGTGAACGGGGCCGAGGCCCCGATCCTGGGCCGGGTGTCCATGGACCTCACCGCGGTCGACCTGACGGACCTTTCGCCAGCTCCTGGACCGGGCGCGGAGGTTCTCTTTTTCGGCGAGCATGGGGGCGCCCGTCTGCCGGTGGCCGACACCGCGGAGCGGGCCGGCACCGTCTCCTGGGAGGTCCTCTGCGGCGTGGGGCCTCGCGTGCCTCGCGTGATCCTCGAAGGCGGGCGGGAAACGTGCGTCGTCTCACGTTTCTTCGGGTCGCCCGAACGCGCAAGGTAACCTCTCCAGCGTGAAGCGCTTTCTCGAGGCCCTCGGCGGGTTCGTCCTGACCCTGCTCGAAACCTCGGGCCGCTTCTTCATCCTCACGGGCCAGACGATTCGCGGGCTGCTCAAGCCTCCTTACGAAATCGGTCTCTGGGCCAAGCAGTTCGTGCGCGTCGGCATCGACAGCCTACCGGTGGTGCTCACGACGGCTCTCTTCACGGGCGGCGTTCTCGCGCTCAAGATCTGCAAGGGCTTCGAGCGGTTCCACGCCGACGGCTACGTGGGCTCCGTGGTCGCGCTATCGATGCTGCGGGAGCTGGCGCCGGAGCTCACGGGCCTCATGGTGGCGGGCCGGGTGGGCTCCGCCATGGCCGCCGAGCTCGGCACCATGCAGGTCACCGAGC
>CAZXSG010000992.1:0-2318 GCA_964643185.1 uncultured Holophagales bacterium | reverse complement strand
GAGCGCCCCGAGGGCTCCCGTCACGGGGCCGGCGTCGCCGGGACGGCGAAGCCGAGCGGCGGGGGCCGGGCCCAGATGCGCGAGACGAGCTCGCCCTTCTCCATCGGCTTCTGGAGGTACTCCACGGCGCCGGCCTGCTGAGCGAACGCCTTGCGGCTCTGATCGGCCGCGGCCGACATCATGATGACGGGCACCTTGGAAAACCGCGGCTGCGACCTCACCACGCGAAGGGTGTCGAAGCCGTCCATGCCCGGCATCATCACGTCCATGAGGATCAGGTCCACCACGTTCGCGTAGAGCGTGTCGAGCGCCGCCATTCCGGAGCTGGCCGCGAGCGCCGTGAAACCGGCGCGCGTGAGGATGCGCACGAGGAGCGGACGCAGATCGTCGTCGTCGTCCACGATGAGGATCACGGGCAGCCGCGGCGCCGGAGGAGGCGCGGGCGAGGGCTCGTCCTTCGGCAGAGGCTTCACGATCTCCGTGGGCCGCTCGTCCGGAGGAATCGGAATGGGTTTCGTGTCCACCTTCGGAACCGGTCCGGATTCAACTCGCGCGCCGGAGGCGTTTCCCGGCCCGGAGGGCTGAACAGATCCGGAGTCGTCCCTGGTCGGTGTCCCCCCGGACGCTGGCATCCCCGCTCTGGCGGCATTGGCCACGGCGTCCCGCACGCTCTGCGGCAGCTCGTCGAAGGAGAGGATCTTCGTGATCTGCTGGCTCTTGCCGAATGGCTTTTCCGTGCGATGCCTGCGGTCCGGCGCCTGGCCGTCCTCGCTCATGCGGTCGAGCGCCGCTCCCAGCTCGCGGGCGTCGTCATAGCGGAGCGCGGCGTCCTTCTCGAGGCACCGTCTCACGAGGGTCCCGATGGCTTCCGGCACCCGAGGAGGCACGAGCTTCTCGACGGGAACCGGGGCCTGCAGATGGGCCATCGCGACCGCGAGCGGCGAGTCGCGTTCGAAGGGGAGCGAGCCCGTGAGAATGCGGAAGAGCATGACGCCGATCGAGTAGACGTCGGCCGAGGGCAGAGCCCGTCCACCCCGGAGAACCTCCGGGGCCATGTAGTTCGGCGTGCCGAGCACCTCGCCGTGCCGCGTGAGGTTGGGGCTCTTCTCGCTCCGCGCGAGGCCGAAATCCAGGATCGATACGGTGTCGCCCTCGCCCACCATGACGTTCTCGGGCTTCAGGTCGCGGTGCGTGATGCCTTCGGCGTGTGCCGCGCCGCAGCCCTTCGTGATCTGGCGGAAGAGATGGAGTACGCGCGAGATCGGCATCTCCGGCTCCCGCTCCATGAGCGTGCGGAGCGAGACGCCGGGGATGAGCTCCATCGTGACGTAGGGGCAGCCCTCGCAGTCGCCGAAGTCGTAGAGGCGGGCGACGTTGGGATGCTTGATCTTGCGCGAGAGGAGGAGCTCCCGCTTGAAACGGGCCAGCACACCCGGCGCCTTCTCTTCGAAAGACGGCGTGGGCACCTTGATCGCGAGCTCGGTGTCGAGGTCCCGGTCGTATGCCGCGAAGACGACGCCCATGCCGCCCTGGCCCAGAACTCCCCGGTACTCGTACCGGGTGAGCTTCTGGAAGAAGACCTGCCGGAACGCTTCCAGGCGGGGGGACGGTTCCATGAGTCTGCCGATTATGCCCGCCCGGTCAGTCGAAGCGGACGCTGACGAGCTTCGACACGCCCGGCTCCTCCTGGGTCACGCCGTAGAGCGCCTGCGCCGTTTCCATCGTCCGCTTGCTGTGGGTGATGAGAACGAACTGGGTCTCCTCGGAGAGCTCCTGGAGGAGGCCGGTGAACCGGTCGATGTTGGCCTCGTCGAGCGGGGCGTCCACCTCGTCCATGATGCAGAACGGCGAGGGCTTGAACTTGAAGATCGCCACGAGCAGCGCGACCGCCGTGAGGGCCTTCTCGCCGCCCGAAAGGAGCCCGATCGTCTGGTTCCGCTTGCCCGGCGGCTGGGCCATGATCTCGAGGCCGCTCTCGAGCATGTCGGTCTCGTCGAGGAGGTGCATCGACGCCTGACCGCCGCGGAAGAGGCGCTGGAAGACCTGCGAGAAGTTCGCGTTGATCGCCATGAACGCCTCGCGGAAGCGCTCCGAGGACGTCTCGTTGATCGTCCCCAACAGATAGCGATCCGCCTGCGCGAACGAGCTGATCGACCGGCTCATCCGTCGACGACCTCGCCGGCGAGCAGATCGAGCGCGTGCGGCAGCGCGGGCAACGCGACCGCGAGCGTCCCGCGAACCGCCTTAGGGCTGCCCGGAAGATTGAGGATCCGCGTTCGACCGTGAACGCCGGCCACGGCGCGCGACAGCCTCCCCGC
>CAZXSG010000991.1:0-2318 GCA_964643185.1 uncultured Holophagales bacterium | reverse complement strand
CCCGACCCCGCAAATCTAGTTGTCGTTACCCCGCAGTTCTAATTGTCGCTGATCAAAAGGTCCGCGACGAACGGACCGGAGTCGAGAGCACCCGTCCTCCGCTTGTGGTCACGCAGGAGGGCCCGCCCTCATCGCATGAGGAAGCATTGAAGCGGTGGAGGGCGGCGCAGGCCAAGTTCCTCGCGGCAAGCGAAACGAGCGAGAAATGGCGACGGTGGCTCGAGCAGGTTCGAGGGGCGGCCGCGATTGTCGCCAGCCCGCGCGACACTGCCACCCTCGAGGCGGCCGCGAGTCGCTCCGAGGAGGCGTTGGCAACCGCGGTGCGTATGGACCGCGACTCCAGAGAAGCTTTGGACGTCGCCTCACGAACGCTCACCAGCGCCGAAGCAGAGTTGGCACAGCACGCAAGCCAGGGCCCGGGCCTTTTCGCTAGGCTGTTCGCCAGCCCCGAAGCAGGCGACTGGACCCGCCGTCACAACGCCCTTGAATCCGCCGCTCGCATCGCGCGTGCTCAACTCACCTTGGCGAACCACGCCGCTGGACTGCTTCGCGAGGACCTTCTCCGCAAACAGAAGGAGTCCGAATCCGCCAAGGCGGCCCTCGCTATCGAAGAGGGGGCCGTCTCGACCGCTCAGGCGACGCTCGATCGAGCCCGGGCATATGGCGTCGTTGTGGCTGATGTCGCCTTCTTCCAGCGCGACCACATTTCGAAACACGGCTCAAGCGTTTGGTTCACCATCGCCGCGCAGGCGGCCCGCGACGACGCATTTCGCGCTGCGATTGAGGTTCACCGGGCGTTCATAGACGCGGCTGCAAGGCCCCTCCGTCACAACCTCGGCGCCCTGATGGCGGCTTTCGGGGGACAGGGGTTGAGGGGAGGTGAGAAGAAGGACGCGCTGCTCCCGCACCTATGGACGAGCCTGTTCCTTGTCGTACCGGTGATCTCGACAACCTTCGCCTCCGTGGGCCGGATGCTTGGTCGGTTGCCACCCGCAAGCCTCGGCTGGCTATTTGCTGACGAGGCGGGTCAGGCGCTCCCTCAAGCGGCCGTTGGCGCCCTCATGCGTTGCCGCAGAGCAGTCATCCTCGGCGACCCCATGCAACTCGAACCGATCGTCCAGCTTCCAGAGACCCTCGTCACGGCAATCTGCGAGCAGATGAACGTCGACCCGGATGTCTTCGCAGCGCCCAGCGCGTCCGTCCAGACGCTCGCGGACCGGGCGTCGACTCTCGTCAGTACCCTCAGCGCGGCGGACGGCGAACGGACGGTTGGAATCCCGCTCCTCGTGCACCGGCGCTGCGCTGCGCCGATGTTCCAGATCGCGAACAGGATTGCGTACGACAATCAGATGGTCCACGCGAAGGAGTCCAAAGACTCGGACATCCATAGGGTCCTCGGGCCATCTCGGTGGATCGACGTTGAAGGCCGTGCTCAAGAGAAGTGGTGCCCGGAGGAAGGCCAGGAGGTGTTGAGCCTGTTTCAGACCCTCACCGAGAATGGGGTACACCCCGATCTATACGTACTCTCGCCGTTTCGAATTGTCGCGGCCAACCTTCGTGAGGTCATCCTCAAGAGTGGTGTCCTCGCGGGAATGATCAGCGATGACGCACGGAAGTGCACTCAGGAGAGAATCGGGACCGTTCACACCGCACAAGGTCGCGAAGCCGAATGCATCATCCTAGTCTTGGGCGCCCCTTCCGCCACTCAAGGCGGTGCACGCAATTGGGCCGGCGGCCGGCCCAACCTCCTGAACGTTGCCGTTACCCGCGCGAAGGAAGTTCTGTACGTGATCGTAAACCGAGGGCTCTGGCGAACTGCGGGAGTTTTCGACCACCTCCACGCGGGTCTGGCCCAGTGGAACAACGAAGACCCGGACATACAGGAGAGCCGACCGTCCGGAACGCAACGTCCCGGAACGTCCTTGCGTTGGCTCTAATTTCCTTCGATCAGTAGATACAGGGCGTCGGGCGGTATGCTGGTTGAACGATGCGGCCGAGGTCCTGCCGGCCCTCCGGGCGGGAGTCGATTTGCTTCTACTGTAAAGGCTTGGTGCACGTTCACCACCAGACCTGGCTCAGAAGTCGTGTTCGGCGAACGAGTTCAGGTAGCCGTCGTTTGTACGGTTGTCGACTGTCACCGCCTGGGCCTGAAAGTTGAAGAATTGGGTCACTGCTACTGCTCGAACACTCCCACCCGGGGGAAGTATGCTGTATTCATTCAGAGAGACCTGTGTGGCCGAGTACCCGTTCACAAGGACGTCCTTCTGGCCGATTTCGAGACCATCGGCATGAAGGACGAGGTCAAGCCGCTCATCCTG
>CAZXSG010000990.1:0-2320 GCA_964643185.1 uncultured Holophagales bacterium | reverse complement strand
TACCGCTTGTTGATGAGTGAACCAGGCAGTGCCGATGCAGCGGTTGACGTGGTGCTGGAGCGCCTCGAATCGATGTCTTCCCTGATCACCAAAGAGCGCTTCAGCGAAATCTATGAACAGCGCGAGGTCTCGTCGATTTTCGATGGCGCTGTTCTCGGGGTTGATTTAAGACCGGCCGATGGGAGATCGATTGCGCTGTGGACGAGCGGGCTCTTCGCCAGGGACTTGTTCTTCCTGGCGTGGTGATCTTCTGCATTCGGTCCGCGTCGACCAGCGCTATTCCTCGACCGGTTCTTCCAGATACGGATCAACCGTGTAATAGAGCGGATCCGGGGCGTCATCGCCCAGCTCGTCGACGGCGGTGTGTGGCTCAAGGCGGGCTCGCGCGTCATCCTGCCGGAGGTCTTCCTGAAGGCCCTTTCGCTCTCGCGCAACCTGGGGCACGACGTGAGGAGATTCACGACGGTCGATCTCGACATGATTCGCCACTACCGCCCGGCCGAGAACGTGCTCAAGCGTCCGACGCTCGCGGGCGGCCGGAGCTTCGCGCTCACCGGGCACCACGAAATTCTGCTGCCGCTCCTCGCGCAGGCGCTCGTGCTGGGGCTCGGAAAGGGCGGAGCCGCGTGACGCCCCGCGAGATCGCTTTCCTGGCGGCGGCCGCGCCGAACGTGACGATCGCCGTCGTGGGCGACCTGATGCTCGACGAGACCTGGTACGGCGACGTGGCGCGGGTCGCGCCCGAGGCCCCGGTGCCGCTCCTGTCGCTGCAGTCCATGAGCCGCAGGGCCGGCGGGGCCGGGAACGTCGTGGAGAACCTCGCGGCGCTCGGGGCGCGCACGATCGCGCTCGGCGCGGTGGGACCCGAGGAGGAAGGCGCGTGGCTCGCCCGCCGCCTCACGACGCTGCCGCTCGCGACCGGCACGATCGTGGTCGATCCGCTCCGCACGACGCCGGTGAAGCGCCGCATGGTGTCCGAGGGGCGCCAGATGCTGCGGGTCGACCAGGAGATCGCGGCGGGGCTCTCCCCCGAGGCCGAGGAGAAGCTGCTCGGAGCGGCCCTCGAGGCTCTCGCGCTCGCGGACGTGCTCCTTGTTTCCGACTACGCCAAGGGCACGCTCACGGAGAAGCTCCTGTCGACGCTCCTCTCAGCCGCGCGCTCGCGGGGCATTCCCGCGTTCGTGGATCCCAAGGGCAAGGACTACCGCAAGTACCGCGGGGCCGCGTGCCTCACGCCGAACCGCAAGGAGCTCGAGGCCGTCACCGGCGTCGCCACGCGCGACCGCGTGGAGCTGGCCGGCCTGGGCCGCACGCTCCGCAAGGAGCTCGACGTCGCCGCGATGCTCGTGAAGCTCTCCGAGGACGGCATGCTGCTGCTCGCGGCCGGAGAGCCTTCGGTGCACATCGTGGCCCGGGCGCGCGAGGTGTACGACGTCACGGGCGCGGGCGACACCGTCCTCGCGACGCTGGGTCTCGCCGTGGGCGCGGGGCTGGATCTCGCGAGCGCGGCCGAGGTCGCGAACCGCGCCGCGGGCTGCGCCGTCGCGAAGGTGGGGACCGCGCCCGTGCGGTTCTCCGATCTTCTCGAAGGCCTCACCGCCGCGCCCGACGAGAAGCTTCTCGACGACCGGCACCTCGCCGCCGTGGTGCAGGCGCTCTCCCGGGCCCACAAGCGCGTGGTCTTCACGAACGGCTGCTTCGATCTGCTGCATCCCGGCCACGTGATGCTGCTCGCCGAGGCGCGCCGCAGGGGCGACGTCCTCATCGTGGGCATCAACAGCGACGCCTCCGTGAAGCGACTCAAGGGAGAGAGCCGGCCCATCCTTTCGCAGCGCGACCGCGCGCAGGTGCTGGGCGGCCTCGATGCCGTGGACTTCGTGGTGGTGTTCGACGAAGACACGCCCGAGAAGCTCATCGGCATCGTGAGGCCGGACGTCCTCGTGAAGGGCGGCGACTACACGGAAGAGACCGTCGTGGGAGCGGCCTTCGTGCGCTCTTACGGAGGCGAGGTGGCCCTGGTGCCGCTCGTCGAGGGACGCTCGACGACGTCGATGGTGGGCCGGATCCGAGGAGATGGAAATGCGTGATCACTTCGAGGCGCTCGCGGCTCTCGCCGCGACGAGCGGCTTTGCAATGGCAAACGACACCCACAAGACGACGCACGCGCCTGTTGCGTGCAGCCAGACCATCTCGGGCCAGAAGCTCGACTGTGGTTCGACCGGCTCCATCAAGGATGACAAGGGCCCGCAAACGACCAACTCAATCAGCGCGGAAAAGTCGCGCATCGGCATTGACGTCAACCCGTGGATCGTGCCGACCT
>CAZXSG010000989.1:429-2322 GCA_964643185.1 uncultured Holophagales bacterium | reverse complement strand
GGCTCGAGCGCCATGCCGCAGAGCGGGCAGGTCCCGGGACCGATCTGCTCGATCTCGGGGTGCATCGGGCAGGTGTAGACCGCGCCCTCGTCGTGGGAGTGCCCTTCGTGCGGATCCGCGGCCTTGGAAAGATAGCTCCCGGGGTCCGCGTGGAATTTCGCGGCGCAGGAGCGGGCGCAGAAGTAATAGGCCTTGCCCTCGTGCTCCAGGCGGGCGGCGGCGGTCTTTGGATCGACGCTCATGCCGCAGACGGGATCCACTTCTGTTGCCGAAGAAAGCGAGGGAAGGGACGGCAGGTTCATTTCAGGCCTCCGAACCAAGGACGCAGGGCCCGCGGTTTCCTTACGGTCACGCGCAGGCCGATCGTGCTCCGCAGCCGGTTTCCTCGAGCTGGACCGTCACGTGGTGGATGTGGAACCGCTCCTCCACCCCGGTGCGAACGGCCTCGAGCACGTCGCCGTGGCAGGCGCCCTTCTCGAGGATCGCGTGGACCGTGAGCACGTGGACGCCCGACGTGAGCGTCCAGACGTGGAGATCGTGGACGGCGGAGACGCCCGGCACCTCGAGGATCGCCGCGCGCACCTCGGGCATCTTCATGCCGTCGGGCACGCCTTCGAGGAGGATGCCCACGGCCTCCTGCAGGAGCTTCCAGGTGCGCGGCAGCACCCAGAGCGCGATGAAAACCGAGACGAGGGAGTCGGCTCTCAGGAAGCCCGTGTACCTCACGACGAGGGCGGCGACGATGACGCCCACCGACGCCACCCCGTCGGCCAGCACCTCGAGGTAGGCCGCTCGCATGTTCAGGCTGCTGCCGGCGCCGGCGTGCAGCACGAACGCACCCGCCGCGTTCACGAGGAGCCCGAGCACGGCCACGACGAGCATGGGACCCGTGGCTACGGGCTCGGGCGTGACGAGCCGCTTGACGGCCTCGATGAGCACGAAGCCGGCGACGCCGATGAGCACCACGGCATTGAGGAGCGCCGCGAGGATCTCGGCGCGCTGATACCCGTACGTGCGCTCGGGCGTCGGCCCGCGAAACGAGAACGACACGGCCACCAGCGCGAGCGCGAGCCCCGCGACGTCGGTGAGCATGTGCCCCGCGTCGGCCAGGAGGGCGAGGCTTCCGGAGAGGAATCCGGCAACGACCTCGACCACGAGAAACGTGCTCGTGAGGAAGAGGACGATCCGCAGTCGGCCCCGGTTCGCCAGCGTGGCTGCCGCGTGAGCATGGGCGTGACCATGACCGTGGCCGTGGCCGGCGCCGGCTCCGCTTCTTTCACCCACGGCCTGACTTTACTTCATGACTTGATGAAGCGTTCCATGATTCCGGTTCAGGAGCCGTTCGGGGAGAGGCACAATCCTCAGTGCAGCCGTGGCCGCCGTCTCTTCCAGCTCGTCCGCCTCCCGCAGTCTCCGCATGGTCCTCGTGGAGGACGACAAGGAGACGCGCAGCCTGCTGCGCCGCGTGCTCGAGGAAGAGGGCTTCTCGGTGCTCGCCGCGGGCAGCGTCGCTCAGGGGCGCGAGGCCCTGAGCCGGAGACGCCCGCGCTCGCCATCCTCGACGTGCGCCTCCCGGACGGCGACGGCATCGCGCTCTGCCGAAGCCTCCGCGAGGAGGGCGCCCTCTACCCCATCCTCATCCTCACCTCGCGCACCGATGTCGCGTCGCGCGTCGAGGGGCTCGACGCCGGCGCCGACGACTACCTCTGCAAGCCGTTCGCGGTGGCCGAGCTCAGAGCGCGCCTGCGCAGCCTCATTCGCAGACAGCGCAACGCCCCGGAGGAGACGATCGTCGTGGCGGGCACGCTCACCATCGACATCGCGCGCCGGCAGGTGTTCCGCGAGGGCGTCGAGCTGCCGCTCACGCGGCGCGAGCTGGAGATCCTGGAGCGG
>CAZXSG010000989.1:0-419 GCA_964643185.1 uncultured Holophagales bacterium | reverse complement strand
GGCGAGCACACCGCCGCGAGCCTCGAGGTGCTCGTGGGCCGGCTGCGCAGAAAGCTCGACCCGGCGGGTGCCGACGACGTGGTGCGGACCATCCGCGGTGTCGGGTACGCGCTGGGTCTCGCTCCTCAGGCCGCGGGCGACGACGCGCGATGAAGGGGCCTCGCGGCCTCTCCCTCGAAACCCGGGTCGTGGCGGGCACCGTCGTCACGTCGATCCTGACGAGCCTTCTCCTCGCCACGATGGCGACGATCTTCCTTCGCGTCCTCTGGGCGGGAAGGGCCGCCGAGCGGCTCGAGGTCCTCGCGGAGAAGCTCGCGTCCCAGGTTCTCTACGAGGCGAACGAGCCCGGCTCCACCGCCGAGGAGGGTGCCCGGCGATCGTTCGGCGAGGCCACGCCGGCGGGGAGGCGCGTGGAGTGG
>CAZXSG010000988.1:0-2322 GCA_964643185.1 uncultured Holophagales bacterium | reverse complement strand
GCTTTCCCCCCTCGACGTGCGGCGCGAGCTGCAGCGCACCCGGGGCGAGCTTTCGAAGACCCGCGCGGAGCTCGAGGAGGTCCGCCGCGTGCTTCGGGCCGTGGAGGCCTCCCGCTTCTGGAAGATCCGGAACCTCTGGTGGCGCACCAAGGAGCGGGCGTTCGCGTTCCTGGGTCTCGCGGACACGATGACCCAGGACACGACCCGCGTGCTCGTGCCCGCGGAGCCGCCCGAGCCGCCGCTCGCCGCGTCGGATCCCCGCGGCGTGCCGTCCGCTTCACCCGTCGCGCCGTCGCAATCCGCAGCCCACGTGGACATCGTCGTCTGCATCCACGACGCGCACGACGACGTCGTGGCCTGCATCGATTCGGTGGTGAGCCACACGCGTCCGCCGTACACGCTGATCCTCGTGGACGACGGCAGCGCCGCGAAGACCCGCGACCACGTGGAGCACCTCGCGCGGGCCCTCTCGGCCGTGCGCATCCGCAACGAGGAGGCCCGCGGCTACACGCTCGCCGCGAACCAGGGCCTGCGTGCGTCGACGGGCGAGTACGTCGTCCTCCTCAACAGCGACACCGTGGTGACGCCCGGCTGGCTGGGCCGCCTCATCGGCTGCGCGGAGTCGGACCCCGCGATCGGGCTCGTGGGGCCGCTCTCGAACTGCGCGTCGTGGCAGTCGATCCCCGAGGTTTTCGATTCCGCCGGAGACTGGGCCGAGAACCCATTTCCCGAAGGCGTCACACCGGACACCTTCGCGAATGCGCTGGGCGCGATGACGGGGCCGGTCTATCCGCGTATCCCGTTCCTGAACGGGTTCTGTCTCCTGATCAGGCGGTCCACCATCGACGCGCTCGGCCTCTTCGACGAGGAGACGTTCGGCCGCGGCTACGGCGAGGAGAACGACTACGCGCTCCGGGCGCGCGCGGCCGGGTTCGCGCTGGCCGTGGCCGACGACGCATTCGTCGTGCACCGTCAGTCGCGCAGCTACTCGCACGAACGCCGCAAGCTCCTCTCGGACGCCGCCGGCGCCGCGTTGAACCGGAAGCACGGCGGCGCGCTCATCGAAGAGGGCGTGCGCGTCTGCCGGAGCGGCCGCGTGATGGAGGCGATGCGTGAGAGATCGCGCCTCCTCCTCGACCGGCGGGCCCGCATCGCGAGGGGCCGCGAACGTTTCGAAGGCAAGCGCGTGCTCTTCGTCCTGCCCGTCACGGAGCGCGGCGGCGGAGCGAACGTCGTGATCAGCGAGGCGCGCGCGATGAGCCTGCTGGGCGTCGACGCGCGGCTCCTGAACCGGCCCGAGTTCCTGCCATTCTTCGAGCGCCACTATCCCGAGCCCGGTGTCCCCATCGAGTCCGCGCCGCTCGACCGCCTCGCGGAGTTCGCGAGGTCCTTCGACGCTGTGATCGCGACCGTGAACACGTCGGTCGAAGCCATCGCGCCCCTCGCCGGCAGCGGTCCGGTGCTGGGCTACTACGTGCAGGACTTCGAGCCCGCGTTCTACGAGGCCGGCTCCCGCGCCTGGTCGGCCGCGCTCGCGTCTTACACGGGAGCGCCCGGGCTGGTGCGGCTCACGAAGACCGAGTGGAACCGCACAGCGGTGCTCGAGGGGGCCGGCGTCGACTGCACGGTGGTCGGCCCGAGCTACGAGGCGGACCTCTTCCGCCCTTACCGCGAGGCGCCCGAGTCCTCCCCCGTGAAAATCGCGGCGATGGTGCGGCCCTCCACGCCGCGGCGCCAGCCGGAGCTGACGGTGGACGTCCTCCGTCGGCTCCACGCGCGGTTCGGCGAGCGCGTGGCGATCACGGTCTTCGGCTTCGACGCTGCGGGCCCGGACGCCGAGATCGCGAAGGAGCTTCCCGCCACCGTCACTCGCGCCGGTCTCCTCGACGGCCCCGCGCTCGCCGCGCTGTTCAACGACACGCACGTCTTCGCCGACCTCTCCTCGTTCCAGGCGATGGGCCTCACGGCGCTCGAGGCGCTCGGCTGCGGCGCGACGGTCGTGGTTCCCCGGAGCGGGGGCGCGGACGCCTTCGCCCGGCACCAGGAGAACGCGCTCGTCGTCGACACGCTGTCGGCGGACGGGTGTCTTGAAGCGCTCTGCCGGCTCGTGGAGGATGACGAGCTTCGCAGCCGCCTCATGGACCGCGGCACCCGCGACGTCTGCCGGTTCCACCCCGTGGAGCCGGCTCTGCGCATCCTGGAGGCTCTGTTCCCGGAATGCTGAACCTCCACGTCCTGCACGGCACGTACTTTGGCCGGTTCCGACCATGCTGAACCTCCACGTCCTGCACGGCACGTACTTTGGCCGGTTCCGACCATGCT
>CAZXSG010000987.1:0-2324 GCA_964643185.1 uncultured Holophagales bacterium | reverse complement strand
CCGCAACACGAAAAAAGCATACATGAGCTTCGCGTTGTAGGCGGGGTCCCCGGGTCCCAATACGACGAGGTCCTTGAGGGTCTTGAGGCCGTCCACGTACTGCAGGAGCTTCATCTCGCCCGACGCCAGCCCCACGCTGGTGAGATCGTCCGGCTTCCAGCACGGGTCGAACACCGTCCACGACGGGCCGAGCAGCTTCACAAGCCGCGGCGCGTCCTTCACGTGCTTGATGCCTTCGAGAATCGCCTGCCGCGCCGGAATCTCGAGCTGGATGAGCTCGTCGGTGCGGTACTGGCCCACCTCGAACAGGAACTCGCCGTGCTCCCAGTCGAAGATCGAGAACAGGATGCCGCGCACCTGCTGCTGGACGATGCTGTAGAGATCCTCGCTCGTGAGGATCCCCATGTCGACCATGACCTCCCCGTGGCGTTTCTTCCCACCCGAGAAGATCAGGGCCTCCACCGAGGCGTCGAACTGCTCCTGCGAGATCCGCGCGGTGCGGAGCATGTAATCGCCCAGGGAGTCGTGCCGGTCGCCCGAGGTCGCGAAGATCACGTCGCCGTGCGAGATGAAGATCTTCTTCTCGACGCCGTCCTTCATGGCCGAGAGAACGCCCGGCACCTTGTAGCCGTGAATCGTCTCCAGCACCTCGGGCAGAGGCGTGAGCGCGAGGTCACCACGGAACTCGAACCGGGCGGAGGACACGGGGAAATTGTACGTGCTCTACCATCGAAGGCGTGTGGACCTTCGAGGAGGCTCTCGGCGCGATCGAAAAGCACGCGCGACTCTTCGGGTTCAAGGTCGTGGATACGGCCCAGGCGCGCGGCCGCGTGCTGGCCCAGGAGGTCGTCGCGGGCGCTGACCTGCCGCCCTTCGACACCACGGCCATGGATGGCTGGGCGCTCACCGCGGACGACCTGGCCGCCGGAAGGGACGCGTTCGGGATCGTGGGGGTGCTGGCCGCGGGAGGCCCCGCCGCGAGCCGCCTCGAGCCCGGCCGCGCCCTCAAAGTGATGACGGGCGCACCGCTCCCGGCAGGCGCCGCCGCCGTCGTGCCCGTGGAGGACGCGGTCGTGGAAGGCGACACCGTGCGCATCCCGAAGCTCCCCGAGCCCGGCACCCACGTGAGGAAACGCGGGGAGGTCTTCGCGAAAGGGGCCACGCTCCTCCGGCCGGGCCGCAGGCTCTCGCCGGCCGACGTAGGCCTCGCCGCCGCGGCCGGCTACGCGTCTCTCATCGTGGCCGGGCGTCCGCGGGCGCGCGTCCTCGTCACCGGCGACGAGGTCGTCGAGGCCGGGCGGCCCCTCGGCCCGGGACAGATCTGGAACTCCAACGGACCGCTCCTCGTGGCCGCCCTGGAGGCTTCCGGCGCCGAGGTGAACGACATGGGCGTCGTGGCAGACCAGGCGGGTCTCACCCGAACGGCCATCGAGACCGCTCTCGATGCGGACGTCGAGCTCGTCGTCCTTTCGGGCGGGGTCTCGGCCGGGGACTTCGACCTCGTGAGGCCGGTGCTCGAGGAAATCGGCGCCGAGATCGTGTTCCACAAGGTGGCGATCCGGCCCGCCAAGCCCGTGCTCTTCGCCGTGTACGGGAGAAAGCTCGTCTTCGGCCTGCCGGGAAACCCCGTGTCGGTGGCCGTCGCGTTCGACCTTCTCGTGCGGCCCGCGCTTCGGATCATGGCCGGGCAAAGCCCCGGCCTGCCCGGCCCTGTCGAGGTCGTGCTGGAGGGCCCCGTCTCCAACAAGGGCCCGCGTCTCGCGTTCCATCCGGCCCGCGTTCGCGCCGCGGAGGGGGCGCTCCGCGCGACGCCGCTCGCTCCGCGCGGCAGCCACGACGTTCTCGCGCAGGCCGCTGCCGAGGCCTACCTCGTGCTCCCCGGCGGCTCGGCGTTCCCGCCGGGCGCCCGTGTGCCGGCCTACCTCGCGACCCCGGAAACCACTCTGGGGTCGGATTCATGAAAGGTGTTCCGCGCCGCGTCGTCATCACGGGGCTGGGCTCCATCACCCCGCTCGGCAACACCACGGCCGCGTTTGCCGAGGGGCTGCGCACGGCGCGCTCGGGCGTCTCGCGCATCTCGCTCTGCGACACTTCGGCGCTCGACATCCACATCGCGGGCGAGGTGAAGGGCTTCGATCCCGCCGACCACCTGCCCGCCAAGGACCTCAAGCACGTGGCCCGCGTGGTGCCGCTTTCTATCGCGGCCGCGGGCGAGGCCTTTCGCGAGGCGGGCATCGACACGGACGCGCTCTCCCTCGAAGAGCGCCGGCGCATCGCCGGGGTGTGGGGCTCGGGCGGCGGCCCCGTGGAGTTCTTCGAGAAAA
>CAZXSG010000986.1:0-2326 GCA_964643185.1 uncultured Holophagales bacterium | reverse complement strand
CCCCTCGGCCACGACGAGTCGATCGCGCGGACCGCCGCCGAACACGTACTCCCCGAGCAACGCTTTCTTCTCGGTGTCCGCGAGCGGCTCATCGCGATATCGCTCGCCCGCATTGCCGAGGCCCGTGAGGTACTCGAATACCGCCGTCGCCTGCTCCCCGCCGGCCTTGGCATGGGCGAGCAGCGGGATGCCATGCGGTCCCTTCACTTCGGCGAGCGTCGGGTCGGCTTCGAGCGCACCGCGCACCGCGGCGAGGTTCCCGAGCATGGCGAAGGTGAACAGGTCGGGACGCGCGCCGTGCTGGATCAGGAACTCGGCGATCTCACGCTGGCCCGTGTGCGAGGCCGCGCCGATGGCCGTCTCCCAATCGCCGAAGCCCCAGTCGATCGCCGCGTTCGCGAGCGCGGGACGCGCCTCGACCAACGCGCGTAGCTCCGGGAGCTTGCCGTGCGAATGTCCCACGGTCTGCCGCACCAGGTCAGGGTCTTGAAGTGGGAAACTGTCCGGCACGCCCGTGCCTGGCGTGGCCGGCGCCTTCTCCGCCGCGATCAGCCGACCCGGCACCGCGGCCGCCATGGCTCCGAGTCCCATCGTTCTGAGGAATCCACGTCGATCGATCGTCGACATCACGCCCTCCGCCGATTCGCGCTGCCGTGGGAATCATGAGCGCGTTGCAGGGAACTTAGCGCGTGACGTGGATCCAAGGTGGGAACGATGACCAGCGCGGCGGGAAGCCCTCCCCGCGCGAGTGGTCGCTCCTCTCAGCGCACCTGCTTCGCCGCCTCGACGATCCACTGCTCGGTCAGATCCGGGCCGCCGAAGCCGCGCGTGCTGACCTGCTTGCCGGACTTCGGATGGAACACGACGAGCGTGGGGAATGCCTGCACGCCGTAGCGCTCCTGAAGCTGCTCGACCTCTGGCGCGTTGCGGCCGTCCTCACGGACCCGATCCACGATCGAGACCGGGATGACCGCACGCTGGACGGCGTTCGAATGGGTGGGATCCTCGAACACGGACTGCTTCATCGCCTGACATGGCGGGCACCACTCCGCATTGAAATCGAGGAGGATCGGCTTTCCGGTTCGCTCGGACTCGGTCATGGCCGCTGCCAGCGAAGTCCACGAGGAGAACGAGCCCTGCCCCGGGGCGGTCGCCTGCATGGAGGCCGGTTCCACGGGTGCCTTGCCGGGATCCGAGAACTTGCCAACGGCCCAGCCGCCCACCAGACCGACTGGCACCAACAACAGGACCCAGATGGGCGAGATCGTGCGGGTCTCCGACATGATGGGTTCCTCCAACCGGATGGGAGCATGGGTTCGCCTGCGAGTTCGGCGCCTCTTCAGGAGTCATCGGCAGGTCCCGCCTGCTCCCAAAGTCCCGCATCTCCGCCCTTTTCCATGGCCGCGGTCTGCCATACCATCCGGATATGACCCAACTCGACACGAACACCTCGCCCTATCTGGCCGCCGCGCATGCCAGCGACCGCGCGCACGTCTTCCACTCCTGGTCCGCCCAGGGTCTGATCGATCCCATCGTCATCGCCGGAGCCAAGGGCTCACGGATGTGGGATGACAAGGGCCACAGCTGGCTCGACTTCTCGAGCCAGTTGGTCAATGTGAATATCGGCCATCAGCATCCCAAGCTGGTCGCCGCCATCCAGGAGCAGGCCGGCCGGCTGTGCACGATCGCGCCGAGCTTCGCGAACGACATGCGGAGCGAGGCGGCGCGTCTGATCGCCGAACTCGCGCCCGGCGATCTCGACATGGTGTTCTTCACCAATGGCGGCACCGAGGCGGTCGAGAATGCCGTGCGCCTCGCGCGTGGTCACACGGGGCGCTACAAGTTGCTCTCGGCCTATCGCAGTTATCACGGCGCGACGGGCATGTCGATCGCACTGACCGGCGATCCGCGGCGCTGGGGCAACGAGCCGGGCGCACCCGGCGTCGTGAAGTACTGGGGCCCCTATCCGTATCGCTCCGCGTTCCATTCGGCGAACGCCGCCGAGGAGTGCGAACGCGCGCTGCAGCATCTCTCCGACGTGCTGATGGTCGAAGGCCCCAAGACCGTCGCCGCGATCATCCTCGAGACCGTCGTGGGCACGAATGGCATTCTCGTTCCGCCCGATGGCTACCTCGCGGGCGTGCGCGCGCTCTGCGACAAGCACGGCATCGTCATGATCTGCGACGAAGTCATGGCGGGCTTTGGTCGCTGCGGGGAGTGGTTCGCGGTCAACAAGTGGAACGTGACGCCCGAGCTGATCACGTTCGCGAAGGGCTCCAACTCCGGCTACATCCCGGTCGGTGGCGGCATCATCTCGCGCCGTATC
>CAZXSG010000985.1:0-2329 GCA_964643185.1 uncultured Holophagales bacterium | reverse complement strand
CCCAACCCTGGTGTTCGGGGGGGCCGTCCTTCGTTCCGGGTTTGGGGAAGGCGCCGTCCTTGCGGAGGACGAGGCCGCCACCCTTGGTGGGGATGAGGAGCCGCCCCGCGTCGTCCTCGACGAGCTTGGCGATGTTGTTGCCGCGGATCGCGGGGGTGTTCCTCTTGTCGTACACCGTGAAGCGCACGCCGTCGAAGCGGACGAGCCCCTCCTCGGTGCCGAGCCAGAGGTAGCCGTCCTGCGTCTGCCGGATGCCGTAAACGGAGTTCTGGGGCAGGCCGTCGTTGGTCTCCCAGGTGTCGACCGCGTACTGGGTGAGCGATTTCTTCGGGTCGAGGGCGTGCGCCGGCCGGGCGCCCAACAGGAACGCGAGACAGGCGAAAAACACCGGACCGGGCCGGAGACCGGACGTAGGAATGAGGGCAGGCCACACCGCGGATTACGGCCCCCGGGGCGTAGGCGTCCCCGATGGGTGCCGATTCTGGGTTCCTTTTCCGAAGAGTAGGATGGCGCCGAGGCAACGAGAATGACACCACGCCAGCTCGAGCTCGTTCAGGATTCGTTCGCACAGCTTCGTCCCCTGCCGAAGGATCTGGGAATCGACTTCTATCAGCGCCTCCTGGCCACGAACCCTTCGATGGCAGCGATGTTCCAGGGCAGCATCGAGAACCAGTCGGCGATGTTCGTCTCCGCGCTCGCCCTCACCGTGGCCGGTATCGCTCCCGACGGATCTCTGCCCCCGAGCGTGCGCGACCTGGGCGCGCGCCACGCGGGCTACGGCGTGAGACCCGAGCACTACGCGCCGTTCCGGGACGCCCTCCTCGACACGTTCGCGGAGAGGCTGAGCGACCGCTTCACACCCGAGGTGCGCCAGGCCTGGAGCGCCGCGTTCGACGAGCTGGCGGATGCGATGAAGAGCCAGTCCGCGCCGCGTCCCTGAACGGATTCAGGCGTCGCCGATGAGCTTCAGCGCGCTGTCCCAGCGATAGACGCGGTTCTTCACGAGGCCCGAGAGCTCCGGCTCGGAGAGCGCGAGCCACTCGAACGCGCGGTCCTCCCGGCGGCCGTCCGCGTAGGACTGGACGAGCGCCGCGCTCCCGTCCTTTCGCGCCGGACAGCGGAACAGGCAGACGACGAGCGCGTCGCATTTCGCGTCGAACGCCTGGTGCCACGTCGTCGCGACGAAATCCCGTGCCAGGAACGCGCCCCGGAGCGCCTCGGCCTGCGTCTCCTTGGCGGCGTTCGCGGCCGCGAGCTGGAGGAACTCGTGGGTGCCGAGGCCGTCGCCGCATTGCGGACAGGGGCCGTAGATGCGGGTGAAGCGGGCCACGAGCGCCCCCAGCCGGCGGCGGCGGGCGTCCTTGCGAAGGCGGTCGAGGAGCGGAATGGTCATGAATCGGCGGGCGCCGGGGCGGAATGAAGCGACTTCGTACAGAAATCGCCGTCCTCCGCCCGGCTGGGATGAAGTGAGCAAGGGGTGTGCCGTGACGAGCGTCCCCTATGGGCCACGAGGGCTACCCGCTAGGCGGTAGCTCCTGCGAACGCCAGGAGGACCGAGGCATCGGCGTCCTTCAGGTCCTGTCCGACGGAACCCGCCACCGTGAGGAGCCGGGTGCGGGTGCGCGGGCCCGTCGCCACAAGGAGGGCGGCCGCCAGGGCCGCGCGCGTTGCCGCCGCGTCCACCGCCCAGACCGCCGCGTCGAGGGCGAGAAGCGCGTCCACGGCCTTGCGCACGAGCGCACCGTGCACCGGGTGGCTGGCGTCCACGCCGAGACGGTGGAGCCCGACGAGCGCCGCGGCAGTCCCGCGGAGCGTGCGAACGGATTCGCTGCCCGCGCCTTCCCCCGGAAAGAGGCCCGACGCGAGCTGCCTGGCAAGGATGGACTCGGGAGAGCCGGACGCGAACTGCAGCGTCTGTGCGGGCGCCTCTTCCGCAGCGACCGGCTCAGCCGACGGATACGCGCTCGCGCCCTCGGCGAACGAATCCCTGTCGAACATCGCCGCGCGGCCGCCCGACGGACGCGGTGCCCGCTTGGACCTGGCCGGCGACGGCGAGACGTGTGCCGGGGACGGCGGCGGGGGCGGCGCGGCGCCGGCCATCGCGGACATGGCTGCCGCAGCGGGGACTGCGAAGCCGCCCGTCCGGGTCAGGGAGTCTCGCTGACGCCGGATCATTCCCCAGCCCGCGGGCGCGGCGACCGGCACGACACGCGTCTCGGCCTGCTGCGACGTGCGGCCCGCGCCCTCGCGCTCTTCGACCGCGACCCACCCCGTGAGAGAGGACGCCACGCCGTGCGCGAGCGACCGGGCCACGATGCCCTGCCGGTTG
>CAZXSG010000984.1:0-2330 GCA_964643185.1 uncultured Holophagales bacterium | reverse complement strand
CCTCGTCGGAAAGCGCGGTGACCTTGTCCCAAGCGGCCAGCTTCTCCTCGATGTCCGAGACCTTTGCGTTCGGCCGAACGCTTCGTCGAGGGCGGCGATGCCCTGCGCGGCGGGTGACGCTCCGCCCGTTCCGGGCTGCGCACCGGCATTCTTCTGCGCGTGGGCGACGAGATACGCGAGGCCCTTCCGCCAGGCTGCCGGGGCCATGGAGCGCGTGGCGTCCTTCTCGCGGAGCCGGGCCCGATCGAGGTCGCGGTCCTGGTACCCCGCGTCCCGATCGAGATCGGCCTTCGCTCGTTCGTCTGCGAAGCGAAGCGCCGTGAGGGCAGACTTCAGGTATCCGGGGAAGGCCTCGATCTCGTCCAGGAAAAAGCGCCGCGACTGGCCCGCGGCGTCTTCCTTCGCGAGCCGGTCGACCTCGCCCACGGCGTTCTTCCAGGCGGGCGGATGTGTGCCCTTCGCGAGGAACGCCGCCAGCTCCTCCGCCTCGGCGCGCGATTTCGCGACGATGCGGTTGCGGCGGAGGCCTTCGATCTGGCCCTTCGCGTTCGTGACGCGGTTCCCGAGGCTGTTCACCGTGGAGGCGACCTTGAGCGCGATATCGGGATCTCCCTGGCCGGCTCCCTCGAGGATCGCGATGAGCGCCGCGGAGTGCTCGGCCCGCAGTGGATAGAACTGCTCCGCCATGTTCGTGATGGCGGCCTGCGTGAGATAGCGGCGCGTGCGGCCCGGGTAGCCGAGGATCATCACGGCGCCGCCGTCGGGCACCCCGTCCTGCGAGACGTTGAGGAAGCGCGCCGGCTTGTACGGAACGTTCTTCTCGGAATAGGCCGCGGGCTTTCCGTCGGGCCCGACGTACGCCCTCAGGAACGAGAAGTCGCCCGTGTGCCGCGGCCAGCGGAAGTTGTCGGTCTCGCCGCCGAACTCGCCGAGCGCCGCGGGGGGCGCGAACACGAGGCGGATGTCCTGCAGCTCCGTCTGCTCCTGGAGCACGTAGCGGAGGCCTTCGTCGAAGACCGCGACCTTGCAGCGCTTGCCGCCGCCCTTCTCGCAGCCGGCGACGAGCTCCTTCTTCACGCGCTCGGCGGCTTCCCAGCGCGCGGTGTCGTCTTTCGCGCCGGTGAACGCGGGGCCCTTCACCTGGGCGGTCACGTCCTCGAGGCGGGTGAGGATGAGCGCGCGCGCCGCGCCGCCGCGCACCTGGGGCTCCTCGCTGCGGGACCGCGTGACGAGGCCGTCCTTCAGGAGGTTCTTCTCCTTCGTCGAGGCCAGCTGGAGCGCCTGGTACGCACAGTGATGGTTCGTCACCATGAGCCCGCTTCCGGAGATGAACGAGGCCGTGCAGCCGCCGATCTCCGCGACGGAGGCGAGGAGGCCGCCGCCCGAGCCGTCCCAGAGCGCCTTGGCGTCGAGCGTGACGCCCCGCTTCTTCAGCGAGTCCCACGTCGACTTCGGCAGCGTGGCGAGCTGGTCGGGCGTCCACTGGCCTTCGTCGGCAAGAACGGGGACGGAGAGGACGGCGAGTGCGGTCGCGAGGAGAAGGGCTTTCGTGCGCATCGCTTAGAGTCTAGGACGTGATCGACGCGCTTCGCGAGGCCCTCCTCATCGACCCCGAATGGAGCACGTCAGGCTCTGCTTCCAGCCTCTCGTGGTGGCCGCATCGGCTGGAGCAGCGCATCGAAGACCGGGACGGGCTCCTCTCGGTCGAAACGGACGCCCTCGCGTTCGAGGACGAGCCGGATGGCGAGGTCGTCGGCCGCCTCGCCTCGCCCATGCGGTTCCCCGCGCTTTCGGGCCTGGTGCCCGAGAAGCGGCAGAACATGCTCTTCTCCGCCACCCTGACTAACGACGTCATGCGCATCGCCGGACCGATCCTGGATAATCCCATCCGCGTGGAAGTCGCGCCCGCGGCTACTACGGTCGACGGCGTCAGCCAGGCGATCTACCCGGTGGCCGAAGCCCAAAAGACCGACCTCCTGGTCCGCCTCCTCGAAGAGGAGAACCTCGATCGGGTCCTCGTCTTCACCCGCACCAAGCACCGCGCCGACCGGGTCTGCCGCCATCTGGAGCGCAGCCGCATAAGAGGCGCCGCCATCCATTCGAACCGCAGCCAGTCTCAGCGGCAGCACGCCCTCGACGGCTTCAAGAACGGCACCTACCGAGTGCTGGTGGCCACCGACATCGTCGCCCGAGGCATCGACGTGGACAAGATTTCCCACGTCATCAACTACGACCTTCCTGCCCAGCCCCAGGACTACGTGCATCGCATCGGGCGGACCGCCCGGGCCGGCGCCTCCGGTACCGCGATCAGCTTCCTGGCCGCCGAACAG
>CAZXSG010000983.1:1968-2334 GCA_964643185.1 uncultured Holophagales bacterium | reverse complement strand
CGACGGGACATACGCTCATCGCCTTGTCGGTGACGGCGAGCTCCGTGTCCGCGAGCCTTCCGGACTCCGAGTTCACGATGAGGTGCTTCGTGATGCCGCGGCCCGAGAGCGCGAAGACGTTCTTCCCGTCGACGAGGGCGCTGGCGCGCACGCAGAGCTCGCACAGGATGCAGCGGTTGAAGTCGAGGAGCACCTCGGGATGCGAGGCATCGAGCGGCCGGTCCGGGAAGATCGGGTTGTAGTGAGCCGTCGTCATCCCGAGCTCGTAGGCGACCCCCTGGAGGGTGCAGCTCCCGCTCGCCTCGCACGACGGGTAGAAGTGGTTGCCTTCGGTGAACAGGAACTGGACGAGCGTCTTGCGCAGGT
>CAZXSG010000983.1:0-1958 GCA_964643185.1 uncultured Holophagales bacterium | reverse complement strand
GACGTTCGACTCGACGACGTCGCCCTCGTGCGCGGGCGTGGTGCAGCTGGCGTGCGTGCGGCCGTTGACCCGCACGGTGCAGACCTTGCAGCTCCCGTGCGCCTCGAACCCGGGGTAGTAGCAGAGGCACGGAACGTATTTTCCGGCGGCCAGCGCCGCCGTGAGGATCGACTGTCCTCCGTCGAACGGGATGTCGTGTCCGTCCAGCTGGAAGGTCGGTCGCGCGTCGCCTCGGGACGCGTCTTGCGGGGACGTGGTCACGGCCCATCCTCCTCGAAGTGCGCTCCGGGGTCCTCGCGGGCCGTGGCCTCGCGCGCGGGAGCCAGAGCCGCGTCCAGATCGAACGTCGGGATGACGTCGGGCGAGCGCAGGCTCTTGTCGAACAAGGGCCGGAACTTCGCGAGCGCGTCCAGCACGGGGTTCCCCGCCGTCGTGCCCAGACCGCAGTGGCTCGACGCCCTCATGACCTGCGCCACCTTCGCGAGGTCCTTGATGTCGCGGCGCGACGCCCCGCCGTTGACCATGCGCGTCATCATCCGGGCGTTGAGCTTGGTCCCCAGACGGCACGGCGTGCAGAAGCCGCAGCTCTCGTGCTTGAAGAAGCGCGTGAAGTTCTCGACGACCGAGAGCATGTCCCGCGTGCCGTCGAACACCATGAACGCACCGGCGCTCGGCACGTCCTCGAACGCGATGCGGCGGTGGAACTCGCCGGCTGCGAGCAGAGTGCCCGAAGGGCCCCCGACCTGCACCGCCTGCGTGTCGACGGCGCCGGCGTCCTCGAGCACCTGGCGGACGCTCACGCCGAACGGATACTCGTAGATCCCGGGGCGCTCGACGTCGCCCGAGACGGAGAGGATCTTCGTGCCCGAAGACTTCGCGGTCCCGACCGACCGAAGGAAGTCCGCGCCGTACTTCGCCACGAGCGCCGCGGCGGCGAGGGTCTCGACGTTGTTCACCACGGTCGGCTTCTGCTTGTACCCGGAGGTCACCGGGTAGGGCGGGCGGTTCCGCGGGATGCCCCGCTTGCCTTCGAGCGATTCGAGCAGCGCCGATTCCTCACCGCAGACGTACGCGCCAGCGCCGAGGTGGAGCTCGATGTCGAAGTCGAAGCCGCGCGCGCCGCGCACGTCCCTGCCCAGGAGACCCGCGCGGCGCCGCTCCTCGAGGAGGGCGAGGAGCGGCTCGACGAGGAACGGATACTCGCCGCGTAGGTAGAGAAGCCCTTTCGGGGCCCCCACCGCGAAGCCCGCGACGGTCATCCCCTCGAGGACGAGGTCGGCGCGGCTCGTGAAGAGCTCACGATCCTTGAAGGTGCCCGGCTCGCCCTCATCGGCGTTGCACACGACGTACCGTTCCGGTCCTTCTGCCGCGGCGGAAGTGAGCGCGGCGTCCTTCGGCGCCGCGGCGCACGCCGCCCATTTCGCGCCCGTGGAGAATCCCGCGCCGCCGCGGCCGCGCAGTCCCGAGCGCGTGATCTCCTGGATGGTCGCCGCCGGACCGCGTGCGATCGCCGCGTCGATGCCTTCACCGGGCGCGAGCGGGGCCTCGAGGAGCAGATCGCGCCTCTCGACGTGGGAGTGGATCGCGAACAAATTGTCCGGCCATTGGTCGAGCGGCGAATCGCCGCGGATGAGCGCGCTGATGGCGCCGATGCGCGCCGGCGTCAGCCTCGCGATGGCGCGGTCGTTGATCAGCATGGCCGGCCCCTGATCGCAGAGCCCCGTGCAGCTCGTGACGCCGATCGAGAGCAGTCCGTCGCGGCTCACCTCGCCCGGCTCGAGCCGAAACGACTCGAGCATGTGCTCGCGAAGCCCGCGGCTCCCCGCCATCTCGTCGGTGATGTTGTCGCTGAACAGCCCGCGGAACTTCCCACGAGGCCCGGCCGCGAAGAACGAATAGAAGCCGACGACCCCCCCGACGTGGCCTCCCGGCCCGCCGCGCGCGCCGGCCAGCTGGGG
>CAZXSG010000982.1:0-2335 GCA_964643185.1 uncultured Holophagales bacterium | reverse complement strand
CGAACCATCGCGCCTCCGGCCTCGCCCACGACCTCGAACGACGCGAGCTGCGCCGAGTAGAGCGCGAACGGCGACGTGCGGCCCACCACCGACGCGTTGCCCTTGTAGAGCTTGATCGTCGCGGTGCCGGTGACGTTCTTCGTGAGCGTCGTGAAGAACGATTCGAGCGCCTCGCGGAGCGGAGAGAACCACTGTCCGAAGTACACGAGCTCCGCGTAGCGAAGACCCAGCCGCTCCTTCTCGTGGCCGCTGTCCCTTTCCAGCGTGAGCGACTCGATGGCCCGCAGAGCCTGCACGAGGATCGTTCCACCGGGCGTCTCGTACACGCCGCGGCTCTTGATGCCGATGAGCCGGTTCTCCACGATGTCCACGCGGCCCACGCCGTGCCGCCCGCCGATCGCGTTGAGCGTCTCGATGAGCGCCGCGGGAGCGAGCCGCTCGCCGTTCACGGCGACGGGCACGCCCGCCTCGAACGAAACGGCCACGCGCTCGGGCTCGTTGGGCGCCTTCTCGGGATCCACCGTGAGCTTGAACATCGACGCTTCGGGCTCGAAGCCCGGCTCCTCGAGCGGTCCGCCCTCGTGCGAGAGGTGCCACAGGTTGCGGTCGCGCGAGTAGGGCTCCTTCTTGGTGACGGGCACCGGAATGCCGCGGGCCGCCGCGTAGTCGATCGCGTCCTCGCGGGAGTTGATGCTCCACTCGCGCCAGGGCGCGAGGATCCCGAGCTCGGGCGCGAGCGACTGATACGCCAGCTCGAACCGCACCTGGTCGTTGCCCTTGCCCGTGCAGCCGTGCGCCAGCGCGTCGCAGCCCGTCGCGAGCGCGACCTCGACCTGCTTCTTGGCGATCAGGGGCCTTGCGGTCGCGGTGCCGAGCAGGTAGTCGTGCTCGTACACGGCGCCCGCGCGGAGCACGGGGAAGAGGTAGTCCTTCGCGAACTCCTCCCGCGCGTCGACGAGGTGGAAGTCCACGGCGCCCGTCTTGTGAGCCTTCTCGGCGAGCCCCGAGGTCTCCTCGGCCTGGCCTACGTCCACGGCCACCGCCACGACCTCGCAGCCGTAGTTCTCCTTGAGCCAGGGAATGATGATCGACGTGTCCAGGCCGCCGGAGTACGCGAGCGCGACCTTTTTGACGGGCTTTTTCATGGCTTCTCCTCGAGAACGGATTGCAGAGCGGGAAGAAAGGCCTCGAGCGCGGCCTTGGGAACGACGAGGGGCGGCAGCAGACGGATGACGTGGGTGCGCGACGTGCCACAGACGAAGCCCTTCGCCAGAAGGGCGCGGATCACCGGCCCGGCCTCACGGTCCAGCTCGATACCCCACATGAGGCCCATTCCCCGGACGTCCTTGATCGCGGGCACGCGGGTCGCGAGCTCGCGGAGCGCGCCGCCGAACCAGTCGCCCAGCTCCTTCACGTTCGCGAGGAACGCGGGCTGCGACACCACCTCGAGCACCGCGAGGCCGAGGGCACAGGCGAGCGGGCTTCCCCCGAACGTGGTGCCGTGGTGGCCGGGTTTCACCGCGCCGGCCACCGCCTCGGTACAGAGCACGGCACCGAGCGGGAGGCCGCCTCCGAGGGGCTTTGCCAAGGTGACGATGTCGGCGGCGACGCACCAGTTCGCACAGGCCATGAACGTGCCCGTCCGGCCGAGGCCGCACTGGATCTCGTCGAGCACGAGGAGGGCGCCCTTCTCGTCGCAGATCCGCCGCGCGGCGGCGAGGAACTCGGGAGTCATCGGCACGACCCCGCCCTCGCCCATGATGGGCTCGAGGAACACGGCGGCCGTGTTCTCGTCGACTGCGGCCGCGAGCGCATCGACGTCGTTCGGCGGTACGAACACGACTCCCGTTGGGAGAGGCAGGAACGGCGTGCGATAGGGCTCGTGGCCCGTGAGCGCGAGCGCTCCGAGCGTGCGCCCGTGGAAGCTCTCGACCAGCGAGACGATGCGCGTGCGGCCGGGACGCGCGAGTCGCGTGAACTTGATCGCGGCCTCGTTGGCCTCGGTGCCGCTGTTGCACAGGAACACCTTGGGCATTCCCGACAGCTCGACGAGCTTCTCGGCGAGCAGCGTGGGCGCCGGGTGGTAGTAAAGGTTCGAGACGTGGAGGAGGCTTCCCGCTTCCTTCTGCAATGTGGAGACGAGGTCCGGATGCGCATAGCCCAGCGCGTTCACGGCGATGCCGGCGAGGAGGTCCCAGTATTCCTTGCCGTCCGCGTCCACCAGCCCCGAGCCGGACCCGCCCCGGGGATTGAGCGGCGCGCGCCTTTAACGACCACACGAAACCCGCCCCGCCCGGTCCCCAAACTCCTTCTGGACCTCCCCGAGTGACACAAA
>CAZXSG010000981.1:0-2336 GCA_964643185.1 uncultured Holophagales bacterium | reverse complement strand
GCGACTGAAGGGGCGTCCGGCGGGAAATTCAGCGCGCCGGAGGCGTTTCCCGGCCCGGAGGGCTGAACGAGACTAGAGCGGTCTCGACGGCTCGAGTCTCGCGGGCAGCGTGGCGAGGTGTCCCTGGACGAGGTCGGCTCCGTGCGCGCGCAGCCACACCATCTGCTCCTCGCGCTCCACGCCCTCGGCGATGGAACGGGTCTTCAGCCTCCGGGCGAGGTCGAGCAGGTTGGCCGCGATGGCACACCGATAGGGGTCGTCGGGCAGCCCGTCGACGAGCTGGCGGTCGAGCTTGATGAAGTCGGGCTGGAGGCGCGCGAGGAGATCCAGCGAGCCGTAGCCCGCGCCGAGGTCGTCGAGCGCCACGCGGAAGCCGGCCCGCCGGTAGAACCCGAGGATGCCGAGGAGGTGCTCGACGTCCCGGATCTCCTCGGTCTCGACCACCTCGAAGACCACGTTCTCGTTGCTGAGGCCCGCCTCGCGCATCGCGCGGAGCGTGGTGCGCAGACAGAACGCCGGGTCGTAGATCGACGTGGGGCAGAAATTGATGAAGAGCGCGCCGGAGATGCTCGAGCGGCGGGCCTCGTGGATCGCCGTCTCACGAGCAGCCCTGTCGAGGTGGAAGAGCAGCCCGGCGCTCCGGGCCGCGGGGAACATCGAGGCCGGATAGATGAGACGTCCATCTCGCTCGAAGCCGCGCAGCAGCGACTCGTAGCCGTAAACGCGTCCGGGCTCGTCGACGTGAACGATGGGGTGGAGCTCGGCGGCGAGGCGGCCCTCGCGCAGGAGATCGGTCAGCCAGGCTCCCTGCACCGCACCCACGAGGCGCGAAAGTGATCGCGCGCGAACGACGTCTTCGATCGCCGGCTCTCTGCCTTCCGCGATCACGAGCGCCCTCACGTCGTCCATCTCGACGCTCGACAGGAGGCCCGAGAGCGACAGGCCGAGCCGCGCGAGATCGCCCGGGCCGATCGTCACGGAGAGGAGCGAGCTGCCCGCGGACGTGAACTCCCAACCTTCCTTGCCGAGATAGGCCCGGAGGCGGGATGCCGTGTGCTCGAGCGGAGGCGCGAGAAGGAGCTGGCCGCGCTCGGGGAGCGCCTCGGGGAGGAGCTCGCAGCTCGCGCAGGGCGATCCAGACATTGTCATCAGCGGGCTACGATCGCGCGCCGGAGGAGCGCGACGTGGAACTGTCCGCGCACGCGGGCCGGCGTCATCACGATCGAGACGTGCTGCTCGGCCTTCGCGAAGCGGAAGACGAAGTCGAAAGACTGCACCCGCACGCCCACGGGGTCGCGCGCGAGCTCCTCGAAGCGGCCCTTGAACTCGCGCACGCGGGTGCAGGGAGCCACCTCGTCGAAGAACGAGCGCCCCAGGACGCGCTCGCGCGGGAGCCCCACGAGCCGCGCCTCGGTGTCGTTGTAGTGCACCACGCGGCCTTGCGCATCCAGAGTGATGAGGCCGTAGGGAAGGCCATCCAGCTCATCCGGGGACAGACGGCTCACGGCGCCGAAATCGAGGCCCTGATCCGACGACACGACGGGCGGCGCGACGGCGTAGGGTCTTACGGAAGGAACCGGCGCCGGGGCCACACTCGAAGGCGCGTAGGGCGCCTGACCCGGCGGCCAGACCGAGAAGGGCAGCGGGTCTGCGACCGGACCCGGGCGCATTCCGGCCAGCTGTCTCCTCAGCTCGTCGATCTCCTGCCGGAGCCTGGCGCGCTCCTCCTGGAGCTCGAGGAGGGTCTCGCGCTCGGAATGGACGCCGGCGACCGGGCTCATGCGCCCTCCAGGGCGAGCACCGGACGAGGCGCGAGGTCGCTCAGGAGATGCCGCACGCGGCCCACGAATCTGGAGACCTCGAGGTCCTCGAAGGGTCGCCCGGCGGTCACCGTGAGGAGCGCCACGCGACCTTCGACGGCGAGGGGGGCGAACGTGATCACACAGCCGTCGCCGAGGGTCACCTCCACCCGAAGGAGATCCTCCGCATGGAGGAGCCGCGCGGCCCGCTGCCGCACACGCTCACAGAGGGAGAAGAGAGCCGCGGCGGCCTTGGGGGACGGCCCCTCCGAAGAGACCGCCGTCGCGAGCGTTCCCTCGGCTCCCAGGCCGGCGAGGCGCACGTCGGTCGCGACCATACGCTGGAGCTCGCTCGTGAGGCGCGCCAGCGCTTGATCTCCCGTCACGGCCGTCGTGCCGTGGAGCGTCGGGATCGCGGCGTTGCGCGGCACCGCCGGCCAGCCGGCCTCGGGGCGCGTCGCGAGGGCGCTCGCCACGGCCGCGTCGAGCGCGAGGCGCGAGGGCGGAAGGCCGTTCGAGAGCGCGCCGAGCCAGGCG
>CAZXSG010000980.1:0-2339 GCA_964643185.1 uncultured Holophagales bacterium | reverse complement strand
CGCCTCGGCCGCCGGGGGCAGCTCCGCGAGGAACTGCCGCGCCGCCTCCCGGCGAAGGAAGGCGTCGGGGCTCACGACGAGACGCTGCGGCACGGCTCGAGGTTAACGCGCGGCCGGAGCCACACGAACAGGTGCCCTTACGATGCCCCATGCGGCTCGAGCTGGGGCGCGGCCACTCTTACCATCGCCTCTACGGCGTGTGGGAGGTCCTCGCCGAGCGGTTCCTCGGGAGCGGCTGGACGGCGAGCCTCGCGCACGGCCTCGGGCTCCAGAGGGGGCCTCACGTCACGCGGCACGACTTCGAGGTCGAGGGCCTGACCCACCCGCTGAAGTTCGCGTTCGCGTCGGACCTGCACTCGGGACCCTTCACCCACCCCGCGCACCTCGACCTCGTGGCCGAGGCGCTCACCGCGGCCGACGTGGACGTCCTTCTCCTGGGCGGCGACTACGTGACGCACCGGGCGAAGAACGTGCTGCCCCTCACGCGGCTCCTCGGACAGGTCCCGGCGCGCATCGGTCGCTTCGCGGTGCTCGGGAACCACGACCTCTGGGCCGATGATCGCGCCATCGTCGCGGCGTTCGAGGAGAACGGCGTCCGCGTGCTCGTGAACGAGGGCCTCGCCCTGCCCGCGCCGTTCGGCGGCGTGTCGCTCGTGGGCCTCGACGATCCGCGCTCGGGCCGGCCAGACGCCGCGCTGGCCCTCGAGGGCGCCGAGGCCGTGCGCATCGTGCTCATGCACGCGCCCTCGGGGCTCCTCTCTCTCGGCGAGCACGACTTCCGGGTCGCGTTCGCCGGCCACACGCACGGCGGGCAGATCTGCCTTCCCGGGGGCACGCCGGTCTTCGTGGGCAGCGGACCCCTGAGCCGCAGGTACGCCAAGGGCCGCTTCCACGTCGGCAACGGTCGCGAGCTCGTGGTGAGCCGCGGCGCGGGCTTCAGCGACCTGCCGATCCGCGCGTTCAGCCCGCCCGAGGTGGTGGTGGGCACGTTCCTGCCCCGGAGATCGGCATAGTGCGCAATCCGGGCGGCCGCGGAACTGCCCGGCGAGCTCAGACCGGCGGACGGGAACGCCGCCGGGCCCGGCGGACGGCGCCTTCCACGAGCACCTCGAGCGGATAGACGACACGCCTCACGGGTCCGTCGTAGAGCCGGTACGCCAGCGCACGGAGACCGCTGCAATCGAGCCTGCCCCGAAACGCCGTGCGCGAAAGGGCCTCCCGGAACAGCTCGTCGAACCGGTTACGGCCGCGGTAGAGCCAGGGCTTCAGCCGTCCGCTGAAATGCACGACCCAGGGGTCTTCGAGCTGCCGCGCGCGGTCCGCGGGCCCGAGGTGCGGCGTCACCCTCGGGGAGAGAGAGAGGACGCGCGGCTGCACCTGCCAGCGCGAGTCCAGCTCGCCGATGCGTCCCGCGAGGACGGCGTTGAAAGCGTCCTGATCGTAGGTGTTGAGCACCCCCGCATGAAGGCTGGCCCAGGCAAGCGTCTTCGCGGACAGCCCCTCGTCGCGCCACACGCGGGCATCCAACACGAGGACGGCCGCGCCGAAGAACGGGTCGTCCCTCGCGAATCCGAGCTCGGCCCACCGCGTCAGACCGTTGGGGCTCGAGACGAACGGGATGAAGGCGTCGCGCGCGGCGAGCGCGGCCGCCCCCTGGAACGGCAGATCGCGGAGCCGCGTGAGATCGGTGAGGACGAGCTGGTCCGCGTCGAGCACGAGCACGCGGTCGCACGTTTCGGGCAGGGCGTCGACGGCCGCGAGGCGCGCGTACGTGAGGTGCGGAATCCGGCCCGCGCGCGACAGTGCGGGTGCCCCTCCAAAGCTGGGGATCTGGAAAGCCAGCGTCAGGCGGGGATCCTCGCGGAACGACTCGCGAAGCGCGTCCCGCGTGGCCGGCGTGAGACCGCCGTCGAGCACGGTGAGCGCCACGGGCTGCCCCGCGGCGAGATGGTCGAGGAGCGTCCTCGCGAAGACAGCGAGGGGCAGCGCGAACCCCTCGTCGGCGAGCGTGACGACCTGCAGAGCCTCGAGGTGGCCCGTCACAGCCGTTCCGCGAGGTGCTCGCCCACGCGCAGCGCGTTGGCCGCGATCGTGAGCCCGGGGTTGATTCCGGCGCTCGTGGGGAAGAACGAGCCGTCGACGACGTACAGATTGTCGAGCCCGTGGGCCCGGTTCCAGGGGTCGAGCACGCTCGCTTCGGGGTCTTCTCCGAAGCGGCAGGTTCCACAGACGTGGCCGAGCGCCTTGGGGGCGTCGCGGCCCGAGACGAGCACGGGCTGGCGCCCCGCCAGGCCGCGGCCGGGCCCCCCGCGGAAGGTCCCGCGACGCCCGCCGTCCTC
>CAZXSG010000979.1:0-2342 GCA_964643185.1 uncultured Holophagales bacterium | reverse complement strand
TCGGGAGGGGGTCGAGTCCGCTATGCCGCGATCGGTGCGGCAAGGCTCGGTGCGAGGGACTTCTTCCATTGCGCCGGCGTCAACTCGCCAATCCGCGACATCGGGTGTGTCGCGATGCGCAGGAGGATGTCTTCGAGGTACCTGAAGGGATCCACGCCGGCGAGCCGGCACGACGCGATGATGGAGTAGAGGATCGCCGCACGGCGACCGCCCTGCTCGCTCCCAGCGAAGAGCCAGTTGTTGCGTCCGACAGCCACGGTGCGCAGAGCGTTCTCGGCCGCGTTGTTGTGGATCTCGACCTCACCATCCTCGACAAACCGGGTGAGCGCAGCCCACTGGTTGCGCATATAGCGCAGGCCCTCTCCCAATGGAGACTTGGGCGTGACTTCGTTCTCGTAGACTTTCCGCTTCTCGTCGATGAGAGCCAGGAGCGGCACGGACCTCGCCTGCCGGAGTGCTCTTCGCTCCTCGGCGCCGAGATTTCCTTGGCGAGCTTCATCCTCGACCTCGAAGAGGCCACTGATGAGCTTCAACAGGGGCCTGGCGCGGCCCGGCTCGGTATCCTGCGAATCGAAGATCCGTCTTCGCGCGTGCGACCAACAGCCGATTTCGACGATTCGACCGTCCCTGAAAAACTGGTCGTAGCCGTTGTACGCGTCGGCGTGCAATCGGCCCTTGAAGTTCCCAAGGAATTTCCGCGGCCCCGTGCTCTCGTGTGTCACGGTGAAGTCGTACGCGATCAGCTTCTCTTTCGGATCGACATACGTCCAGATGCGCGCCTTTCGGCTTTTGCCGTCTGGCTGAATGAGAACCACGGGCGTGTCATCCGTGTGAAGGTAGGTGCTCGCGACGACCTGCCGGCAGATCTCCGAGTAGACGGGCTCGACTGCGGCTGCTGCCTGCCCCACCCAATCGCAGAGGGTCGAGCGCGGGATTCGCACGTCGTGCCGGGCGAAGATCTTCTCGAGCCGGTGCAGCGGAAGGTGGGCGGCGTACTTGCTGACGGCCACGTGCGCGAGAAGGCCTTCGGTGGCGAGACCTTTCTCGACGGCCTGGATGGGCGACTGCGCGACCACGACGCCCTTCTTGCAGCAGGGGCACGCGTACTTGAGGCGTGCCAGCTCTACGGCCTCGACGATGGCCGGGACGATGTTGAGCTTCAGGGACGTCTCTTCCCCGATCCGCGTCTTCTCGACGTTGCACGAGGAGCACCACTTGTCCGACTCGGGGACGTCGCGCTCCACACGGCGCCTGGGCAGGGACGCGGGGATGGGGCTTCGTCCGTGCGCTCCCTTGCGCTTGGTCTTCGGTGCGGGCGTCGTGCCTTCGCCCGAATCCAGCTCGGGCGGCTCACCCGGCTGGCCGAGGGAAGGATCGAGCTGGAGCTGCTCGAAGGCGAGTGCGAGCTGGTCGGGAGAGACCTTCTCGCTCTTCCTGCCGAAGAGCTTCTTGCACAGGATGTCGAGCCTGGCTTTGAGCTCGTCGATCTCGCGCTGCTTGGCGTCGAGCATCTTCTTGCTGAGCTCTTCGATCCGTGCCTGGGTCTGTTCGGCTTCACGAAGCGCCTCGGCCAGATCGCGATTGCGCCTCTCGAGCTCGGCCATCTCGGCGCGAAGGGCAGCGACTGAGGCGGCCAGATCAGAGCCTGTCTTCGTGCTTTTCACGGGGCGCTTCTGCACGCACCTAATGTAGGCGCGGCCTCTGAAGTTTCAAGGGTCCGAATGCGATATCGCGATACGGATTTCTCGGAGCGACGTCGCTATGCCGCGCGCCGGTACCACCGACGCCTCCGCGCTCCGCGCAGGTCGATACCCGAGAGCAGAAGCGTGAGCTCGGGCCCTGTCATCGACACCGAGCCGGCCTCGCCGTCAGGCCAGGCGAAGGTGCCCTTCTCGAGCCGCTTGTAGAGCACCCAGAAGCCCGAGCTCTCGAACACCAGGATCTTCACGCGGTCCCGCCGGCGATTGCAGAAGACGAACAGGTGGCCCGAAAAGGGATCCCGCTCCATCGCGTTGCGCACCAGCCCGGCAAGACCGTCGACGCTCCGCCGCAGGTCGGTCGTCCCGCGCGCCAGGTAGATTTGGACCGGCGCAGCCCAGCTCAGCACGCCGTCCTCAACGCAGCCAACAGCCGCACCAAGGCTGCCGCCGAGAAGTCGTCGGTCAGCCGGAGCTTCACGCCCTCCGGTGTCTCGAGCTCGATCGTGAACTCGCGCGGTGGTCCCGACGGCCCCCGGCCGGGGCGGGTCCAGCTCACAGGATCTGAGAGAACGACTGGGACGAAACCTCCAGGGGTCTTCCTGCGTGCAGCCATCGCGGCACCTCCGCCGCCAGCTTCGCCTC
>CAZXSG010000978.1:0-2349 GCA_964643185.1 uncultured Holophagales bacterium | reverse complement strand
CGGACTCTGGGCATCAATCCGTGGGTGCGATTCTGACGATTGACCGGTGGCGGCCGAAGCGAAGGAGGCCGACACCGGTTGAAAACACCCGGCGCCGGCCGTTCCGATATGGCCAACGCTTGCAATCAATCCTTCGCTGCTTCGACCTTGACCTTGATTGGGTTGCTTACCGCCACCACTCGACCGAACCCCTTGAGCTTGGCCTTGTCGGCCGTCTCGACCGGGATCTTCTCGAACGGCCCGGCCAGGTCCTCGGCCGAGATCTCGTAGCGCACCACGGCGGGGGCCTCGTCGCGGTTCAGCTCGGCCCACGTCTTGGCGTCCACGCGGTCCTTGCCGGGAAGGCCGCGGGCGGTGTTGAAGGCGAGCACGGCGCGGCGGGTGTTGTTCCCGTATCGGCCGTCGATCTCACCGGGCGAGAAGCGCGCACGATCGAGGAGCACCTGGAGCCTCAGCACGGAAGAGCCCGAGGCCCCGGCTCCGGAGATCCGTGGCCTCCGCGAGGCGTCGTTCGCGCGCGGGACGCTGAGACCCGACGACGCCGGCTTCGAGCGGCGGGCGCCTTCGGCCTCCGAAGCGAACGACCACATCAGGAGAGCTGCGGAACCGGCGACGAGGGATCGAATCGTTGTGTTCACGGGCCTCACGTCGCAATCCGAGTGCCACCCCGGGCCTTTGAAACTCTGACAACGGGTTTTGAAAGAACGTCGCGGTTCTCGAACCAGCGGTGGACGCCGAAGACGCGGATCTTCGGCGCTCCGCCCTCCGTTCCGTCGAGGCCGAGGTCCTTCAGCCGGTTCTCCAGGAGCAGCGCGAACCGTGTGGGGCCGCTGGTATTCCGCCCGGGAGGCGACCTCATCGAGAGCTCGCCGCTCAGGCGGAAACCTCCGCCCGTCGCGTCGAGGCGGGAGATCGCGAGGTGCCGCGGCGCGACGGCGATGTGGAAGCGCGTCGTGAGGGGCTCGTCGAGCTTCAGGATCCCCTTCGCGAAGAACGGCAGCGAAAGGCCCGTGAGCGAGACGATGGGCCGTGCATCGCTGGCCCAGCCCCCGAACGAGCCCGAAAGGCGGGCGGTCTTCAGGTCGGCGTCGCCGCGCACCGAGGCGACGGCGCGAAAGGGCGGGGCGTCCGGAGCACTGGCACTCCCGTCGAGCGTGAGCCGCGCTCTCGCGTTCCGGAAGCGCTGCCGCTCGAGGTCGATCTCGGGGAGCGGGCCGTGGGCCGAGAGCGAGAAGCGGAAGGGCGACGACGCGAGCTTCACGAGCACGTTTCTCGTCTCGGCCCCGAAGCGCCCGTTGCCGTGCCCCTTCTCGAACTTCGCGTCCAGCGAAACGCTCGCCGACCCGCTCGCGAGCGGCGGACCGCCCGCGCTCTCGAAGAGCGCGGAGAGCGCCGAGGTGCGGGTGATGGCGGCGTTCAGGCAGAGGTCGCCGTCCACGAGGCCGAGCACGGCGTTGCCCGGGTGCTTTGGCGAGGACCAGCGCGGAATGCGGGCCGCGACCTCGCCGCTGAACGTCGAGAAGAGGACGTCTCCCCCGGTCGCAACGATGCCGCTCTCGAATGTCAAGGTGGACGGCGAGACCTCGGCCTCCGTGCCCGAGACGAGCATGAAGGCGCCCGCGACCCGCCCGCTTCCCGAGAAGCGCAGGGAGTTGATCCACAGCTCCTCGAGATCCTCGATCGCGATGCTCGAGAAGATCAGGCGGAAAGCCTTCGGCGACGGTTGCGAAGGGGTCTCGACCCGGGCTCTCATCGCCGGCGACGGATAGCCCTCGATCGGCGGGTGCAGCGCCGCCAGTGCGACCTCCGAATCGAGGAGCCGCTCGCGCAGCCGGAACGAAAGGCCCGAGCCCTCGAGCCGCCGCACGTGGAAGCGGCGCGAAAGGAGCGCGACGAGCGAGACGTCGAGCCGGGCGTCCCGGAGGACGATCTGGAACTCCACGTTCGAGTCCCGGGTCCGGAGCCGCACGTTGCGGGCGACGACCCGGCCGGGCCAGGGCATGAACGCCCGGTCGTAGGAAACGACGAGGGACTCGGGGTCCGAAGAGAGCAGCCGGCGGAGGAGCGGCGTCGCGAGGAACACGTTCCCGGCCAGCCAGACCAGGAGGAACAGGGAAGCGAGAGCGATGAGGGTTCGGAGGAGCACGCGACGGGCCACGCACCCTCCTCCGCAATAAAGGGGCCCGCTCGTGGTACGTCCATTGCGATACGTGGCCCAGGAGGTCTCCATGACCAAGATCCAGAAGTCCCTGTTCGTCCTTTCCCCGCTCCTCGCGCTCACCCTCGCGTGCAGCAAGCCCGAGGGCACCGAAAAGCACACCGAGAGCACCACGTCCACGCCCGACGGAG
>CAZXSG010000977.1:0-2350 GCA_964643185.1 uncultured Holophagales bacterium | reverse complement strand
GGTGGGGGAAGGGCGGGACCGTCGTGCCGCACCCGCACGGCTTCACGCTCCCCAATCTCACGGCCCGGCGGGCGCTGACCGCGGGCCGAGTCAGCCCGAAGGGCGCAGCTTCCAGGCGACGTAGGGCTTCGCGAGCGTCTTGAGGAGCGCGAGCTTCCATTCGTAGAGCCCGGGCCGCCGGGGCGTGAGGCGGCCTCCCTCTTCCGGCTGGACGACCAGGGAGACGTCGATGGGGAGGACGCCGATCGGGATTCCGGCCTTCCGGCACGCCTCGTACTGGTACGCCATGACGTCGCGCATCTCCGAGGGGTCCGGAGGAAGCGCCTCCTCGAGGTTGCTGCCTTCCAGCGGCCGGAAGATGCAGACCGTCGGGAAGCCGCCGAGGCTCACGATGCGGTCGATGGCCCGCTTCGTCTCGGCAATGGGCTCGAGCCCGGCGATCAGCTCGCCGGAGACCCGCCCGGGGCCGAGCTTCTTCGCCGTGTACTCGAGCGCGTCGTAGAACGCCTTCTGCCCGACCGTCGCCGCCTTGCCGGGACAGATCCGAGCGAAGACCTCGGGATCCTCGAGCTCGACGCAGAACGAGAAATGGTCGGCGCCCGCGTCGATGACCCTGTCGTACTCGTCGAAGCACTCCCAGGGTACGGGCACCGCCTGGACGCCGATGAAGCCGCCCACGCGTTCGCGCACGGCCGAAACGAACGGCAGGGTCCGCATCAGCCCATGGTGCGCGCGGCGGGCCGGATCGTCCTCGAACTGATAGCCCGTGTTGAAGTGCGTGAAGACGGCTCCCGACTCGGCCCGGGCCGCCGCGGCCACCTCGACGACGTCGAGCACGTCCTTCTGGCGCACCTCGTTCACACCCACGTTCTTCCCGCTCGTGCAGAACCGGCAGGCCGTGGGCTCGGGTTTCGTGTGCCAGTAGAAGCACGCGTTCGACAGGAAGACGCCGAGGTACGTTCCCTGGAGAACACCGACCTGCGCCATGGGCGTCCCCTGAGAGGTCGTGCGGCTGTACCAGGCGGGCTCTCCGGGGATGCGCACCGGGTACATGGCGCCCGAGCGCTCGTCGTGGATCGCGAACCCGGAGTCTTGAGACGGGGCCGTCTCGAGCGTGAACGGCGATTCCTTCGCGAATCTCTCCACGACCGGCGCGTTGACCCAGACGTCGCCCTTCGGATCGGGCAGGACCAGCTCGAGGCCCGACCCGAGGCCGGCCCTCGTCCGGGCGATCCGCCGGGCGGAAAGAGCGCCGAACGTCGCCTCGCTCACCCTCACCCCGCGGCAGAAGAGCTCGATCTCGAGCTCCACGGGGGAGAAGACGCCGCCGGTTCCGGGCTGCGCACCAGGTTCGTTCGGGCCTCGCATTTGGCTCGATTATTCCGGCCCGGTCGTCGCGGGCGCCATGCTTCACCTGCATCACGTCCGATGGATGGATGGCACCTTCGCCTTTCGCGCGACGATCTGGAGCACCGCGCTGGTCCCTCCGTGGTGGCCGCCCTCGATGACCTCCCGGATCTTATCTTCCCCGAGAAGGAGGTCGAGGCCGGTCAACTCCTCCCGAACGGTGTCGAGGCTCATCAGCAGGTCGACGGTGGAGGGCCCGCCCGTCCGGTACTCGAGCTGCTTCGGTGTGTAAGCCTCGAGGAGGAAGGCGCCGCCGGGCCTGAGGGCCGTGACGAGCGACCCGTGCAGGCGCGCCCGCAGCTCGACCGGAAGGTGGCACCAGATCGACACGATGCCGTCCCAGCGTTCCGTGCCCAGATCGAAGTCCGCGAGATCGGCGACGACGGTCTGGATCGTCACGCCGCGCTCCGCGGCCAGTGACCGGGCCTTCGCGAGGCCGACCGCCGAGCCGTCAACGCCCGTAACGCGGAATCCCAGCCCCGCCAGGAACACCGCGTTGCGCCCCTCTCCCTCGGCGAGGCAGAGGACCTCGCCTCCGGGTGGAAGGTGGCCCGGGGCGTGCTCGACGAGAAAGTCGTTGGGCTCGGTGCCGTAGTAGAAGCCGGGCTGGCCGTAGCGCTCGTCCCACATGGACCCGATAGTGCACCTGCTGGTGTGGCTCCGGGCGTTCCGCCCTACGCACCTGCTCGTGCACCGGGGCGCGTGAGCGATCATGGAGGCTTGGACGAGGCCAGCCGCGGTCCTACCGGACCGGCACGGCTCGAGCGGGCCCGGGCGGGCGACCGTGAGGCGCTCGAGCAGCTCCTCGAGCTTCATCAGGGTCAGGTCTACCGCTTCGCCATGAAGATGTGCCGCGACGAGGAGGACGCCAAAGACGTTCCCCAGGACACGCCCCACGCTCTTGCCCGCCGCGTGCGCGATTTCCGCCGCCCGTCCGCGACCC
>CAZXSG010000976.1:414-2351 GCA_964643185.1 uncultured Holophagales bacterium | reverse complement strand
CGCGTGGTCTCCCCGAAACCCTCGGACCTCGTCGTGGAGCTGGGCTCGGCGCGGGGAGACATCTCGTTTCTCCTCTCGCGGCACTGCCGCGAGGTGGTCGGCGTCGACGCCGCGCCGGAGGCGATCGCCATGGCCGACGCCGAGCGCGTTCGGCTGGGTCTCGACAACGTGCGCTGGCTGGAGTCCGACGTCGCGAACCTCGCGGCGATCCCGACAGGATCGGTGAACGCCGTGGCCGCGATCGACCTCGTGGAGCACATCGACGACCCCACGCTCCGCGCGATGCTGAAAGAGTGCCGGCGCGTGCTCGTCCCGGGCGGGCGGCTCGGGCTCTACACGCCCGACCGCGCCCACTACGTGGAGCGCATGAAGGCCCACGACTTCGTGCTGAAGCAGTTTCCGCAGCACATCGCCGTGCGCTTCACCCGCGAGTACCTCGCGTTCCTTGCCGAGGCCGGCTTCACGGTGGAACTCTCGACGTACAGCGTCTCGCCGTTTCCGGGCGTTCGGCACGTGGAGTCGCTCCTCGCGCGCCTGCCGCTCATGGGCCCGACGTTCCGCTACCGGATCCTGATCCGGGCCGTGACATCCTCGCGGTCGTGACGGAGAAGCCGAAGGACTTCGCGCCCAACGCCGAGGTCTACGACGCCGGCTACTACGGGGCCATGTACCGCCCTCACTGGTTTCTGAGGAACCCGCGCAAATACAAGGACCGCGACGACGCGCTCCTCCGGCTCGTGCGGCCGACGCCCGAGCTCCGGGTCCTCGAGCTGGGCTCGGCGCGCGGCGACACGGCCTTCTTCCTCGCGCCGCACGTGAAGGAGGTCGTGGGCATCGACGCCGCGGAGGTGGCCGTCGCGATCTCGCGCGAGGAGGCGAAGAGGCGCGGCATCGGGAACGTGCGCTTCGAGACGGCCGACGCGCGGGACCTCTCGAAGTTCACGAAGCAGTCGTTCGACGTCGTGCTCCTGGCCGACTTCGTGGAGCACGTCCTCGACGACGTGCTGCTCCCGGCTCTCGCGGAATCCCGCCGCGTGCTTCGGCCCGGCGGCGCCCCCGCGATCTACCCCCCCAACCTGCCCCACTGGGCGGAGCTCCCGACGGCCCTGGTGCCCGGGCTCCAGCAGAAGGACCACATCGCCGTTCGCTCCGCGGCGGCGGTGGTCGAGCGGGTCTCGAAAGCCGGCTTCGGGCTGGACGAGCTGTTCTTCACGCCCAGCCCGTACCCGTTCTTCGGGAACCTCGACGCGCTGTTCCCGAAGGCCGGGCTCTGCCGCTTCCGGACGTGCCTCAGGGCCGTCCGGCCGGTCTAGCCTGCGGGCTCTAGACGGTCTGGACGGCCCGCTTCCGGGCTGGTTTGCTCGCGGCCGACTTCGCGGACGCTTTTTTCGCGCGCCCCTTCTTGGGCGGCGCGGCCTGCGCCTCGGCGACGGCGGCCTCGAGCGCGCCCTCGGGAATGCGCGACACGATCTGGTACATCTCGAGGTCGTTGGCCGGGACGTCGAAGTCGCAGCCCTCGGTCTCGCACACGTAGAACGCGCCGGCCTTGCGGTCGCGCACCAGGAGGTACGGAGCGTCGCACTGCGGGCAGGCCTTGGGCACCGGCCGCACGCGGAAGTTCTTCTCGCACGTGGGGTAGTTGGAGCAGCCGTAGAACGGACCGAAGCGCCCGCGGCGTTCCAGGATCTCGCCCTTCTTGCAGACGGGGCACGTGACGCCCGTCGTCGCGACCGGCTTGGGCGGCTTGAAGCGACACGTGGGGTAGTTCGAGCAGGCCACGTAGTCGCCGAAGCGGCCGTGCTTCTTCACGAGGGGGCTCGTGCAGCTCGGGCAGACGTCGCCCGTGGGGACGTCGGGCCGCGCCTCGGCCTTGCCGCCCTGGACGCGCACGGCCATGGTGCCCCGGCCGTTGGGGTACGCCGTGCAGCCCAGGAAGG
>CAZXSG010000976.1:0-404 GCA_964643185.1 uncultured Holophagales bacterium | reverse complement strand
GACGAGCCGTCCTTGGCCGCCCGGAGCTTCATGGGGCTGCCGCACTCCTCGCACGTCTGCCCCTCGAGCTCCGTCTGGTCGATGGCGTCTTCCTCGGGCTCGGGAATGTCCATGGTGAAGGAGCAATCGGGATAGCCCGAGCACGCGATGAAGAGACCGGCCTTGCCCATGCGGAGCTTCAGGAGCTTTCCGCACGTGGGGCAGGCGTCGCCCGGGTCGTTCGTGAGGCGGAAGTCCACGAAGCGCCGGCGCACCTCGGCGAGCGGCAGGCCGGCCTTAAGAGAGGCCATCGCCGTCTTCGCGCGATCCTGGTCGATCGAGAACTTGCCGTCGAACTCGGCCAGCGCCTTGCGCCAGTCGAGCTTGCCCTCTTCCACCTCGTCGAGCTCGGCCTCCATGAGGGC
>CAZXSG010000975.1:0-2353 GCA_964643185.1 uncultured Holophagales bacterium | reverse complement strand
GCACCAGTCAGCGGAACCATTCGAACAGCAGGCGGCCGAAGCGATCGAGCCGACGATCGTCGATGGTGCCGAAATAGGAGGGCAGCCGGTGGGGCACGGCCTTGTCGTCGGCGGCGGCGAGCGCCTTGGCGAGAGCGTCGTCGAGTTCGGGAAGCGCCTGCGCATAAAGCTGGCGGGCGCCGAGGTCGACCATCGTTTCGATTGAGGGGATGACGCGGTGACCGCGCGCTTCGGCAAGCAGCGACGCGTAATAGCCTTTCGATTGGTAGGCGTAGGAGCGGGCGAGATTGACGAGCTTCGGCCGTCCCATTTCGAACAAGCGAGGCCGCGCCAAATGTTCGCTTGTGGTGATGACCTTGTGAGGGGTCTCGGCGTTCGGCAGGTCGCGAGGCTCCCGGGAGACGACGGTCACGTCGTTGCCGCGGGCTCTGAGGCGGGCCGTGAGGCGACGGCCCACGAAGCCCGTACCGCCGGTCACGAGGACGTGCATCGGTTTCAGCCCTTGCGGATGCGGGCGATCTTGTCGTCCCGCTCGCGGTCGATGCGCTCGCGGTCGATGCGGTACTCCTCCTCGGCCTTCTCGCGGGACTCGGGGTCGTAGGTCTTGGCCAGCGCGTCGCGGTGCAGGATCTCTCGTTCCGCGATACGGGACGCCGCCACGCTGCGGGCCTCGGCGATCTCGGCCTTCTGGGGGTCCGTGAGGGGCTTCTCGACGATGCCGTCCTCCTGGTCCTGGGCTTTGAGGCGTTCCATGGCGAGCTCGAGGGCGGTCTTGGGGGCTGTACTCATGCCGCGATGATGCACCCGAGCCACATCCTCACCCCGGGTCGCGCCCGTATAGTCCCTGCGATGAGGGGCCGGGCTCTATCCGCTGCGTTGCTGGGACTCCTGGCCTCCCCCCTGCGGGCCGAGGACGGGATCCGCTGGGACATCGAGCCCGAGCAGCTCATCCGCCGGGTCGCCAGCGCGCAGAAGGCCGTCGACGACGGCCTCTCGAACTACACGTTCGACCAAAAGATCGTGGAGACGAAGTACGACGCGAAGGGCCGCACCAAGGAGACGGCCTCGAAGCTCTTCTACGTCTACTCGGGCGAGAAGGCCCGCGAGGTCTCCCGCGAGCTCATCGAGGTGGACGGGCGCCCCGCCACCGAGAAGGAGAAGCGGGAGGCGCTCGAGGAAGACGCCAAGCGCGACAGGAAGCGCATCGAGGACCAGGCTGCCGAGCGCGCCAAGAACCCGCCCAAGGTCTCGGGCGACGACGACGAGCCTCTCGTGGGCGGACGCCGGCTCTCCGATGTGATGGACCGCTTCCAGTACCGTTTCGTGGGTGAGGAGATCCGCGAAGGCCGGGTGGTCTACGTGATGGACTTCGCGCCCCGTCCGGGCGCACCCGCGAAGTCCGCCTCCGAGCGGGCCTTCAACCAGCTCGCGGGTCGGGCCGTGGTGGACGCCTCGGATTTCCAGATCCGCTCCATCGACGCGCGCCTCACCAAGCCGGTCAAGGTCGCGGGCGGGCTCGCCGCGAACGTGAAGGAAGCGGTCATCTCCTACGAGGCGCGGCCCGCGCGGGAGGCCCTCTGGTTTCCCTGCACGATCGATCTCCGCCTCAAGGGCAAGGCCGCGCTGCTCTTCCGGCTGGACGCTCAGTACCGCTTCGAGCTGACCAACTTCCGTACGTTCGGAGTCGAAACCAAGACCCAGGTCGAAGAAGGCCCAGGAGGAACCGCACCGTGACCATCCAATCCCGCCGCATCGGCTTCATCGTCGCGTTCGTGCTCGCCGGCGCGCTCGGCGTGTACGCGTTCCGCAACTCGCTCGTGCCCGCGACGCACCCCGACCACGACCACGGTATCCACAGCCTCGACGCGGGCGGGCGGATCCTGGTGACGACCCGCGACGGCAAGCCCCGCAATCTCGTGGGCGCCCCCGGGAAGGTGCTCGTGATCCACTTCTTCCACACGAAGGCCGAGGGCGCGGCCGACGAGCTGAAGGAGCTCCTGGCCTTCGCGCCCCAGGCCGGGGACGGCGTGGACTTCGTGCTCCTCGCCAAGGAGAACGACTTCGAGACGCTGGACACCTGGCTGGCCGCCAACGGGCTTCCCAGGAGCCCCTACTTCGTGGTCGACCCCGACGGCGTCGCGACCCAGCGCCTCAACTGCAAGCGCGACCTCGACACGATGTTCTTCGCCAAGGACGGCAAGCTCACGTCGCAGTCGCGAGGGCGGCTCTCGTGGGCCTCCCAGGGGCCGCTCGAGATCCGGAAGGCCCAGGCCGGGGAGTCGATCGAGTAGGGCCGGGTCACTTCCCCAGCCGCACCTCGTGACGGCTGGCGGCGGCGTTGGCCGCAAGGTCG
>CAZXSG010000974.1:744-2358 GCA_964643185.1 uncultured Holophagales bacterium | reverse complement strand
ACCGCAGAACCTGGTCGGGCGCAACCGGAACGGCGGGCGCGCAGAGCGGAAGCAGAGCGCCGAGCGCCCAGGCGGGCCACGACAATCTGAAGGTCACACCCGAATCATAGGCGGGCTCTCCGCGACGCGCTAAGCTCGCCCGGTGCACTCCGCGGGAATGGCCGGGGACGTCTTCCTCGTCGACGACAACCCGGCGAACGTTCGCCTCCTGGCCGAGGTTCTCAAGCAGGCGGGCCACCAGGTGCGGGCCAGCATCTCGGCGCCGCGAGCGCTCGAGACCCTGCGCGCGCATCCCGCCGAGGTGGCCCTCCTGGACGTCACCATGCCCGAGATGGACGGCTTCGAGCTCTGCGCGGCACTGAAGGCCGATCCGGTGACGCGCGACCTGCCGGTGATCTTCATCAGCGCGCACGACACGGCCGAGGAACGCGTCCGCGCGTTTCGAGCGGGCGGGGCCGACTACGTCGTCAAGCCGTTCGAGCCGGTGGAGATCGTCGCTCGGGTCGCGACCCAGCTCCGGCTCTCGAGGCTCGAGAAGGAGAACCGCGAGCTGCGCGAGAAGGTGCGCAGCCTCGCAGACCCCGCGGAATAGCCCTTCCGTTCAGAGGATCTCGCACTTCTTCTGCCGCCGCATCCGGAGACCGCCGTTCGGGCAGTAGAAGTAGCCGACGAAGATGTCGTAGTCCGCGAAGCCGGAGTCGCGTGCCATGGGCACGAGCCGGGGATCCAGACCGTGGCAGAGATCCCAGTTCGCCGTGTGGGGCAGGTTCGTGCCCGTGAGCTTGTTGCCGGGACCGTCGGTGTAGCGCACGGACTCTTTGCCGGGCTTGTGCGACCACTCCCCCTGCGAGGAGAAGTCCTGCCGGATCCAGTGGTAGTTCACGGTGTCGGCCGTCGTGGAGATGCAGGCGACGATGTAGTGCCCGGGGCTCGCGGGCGGCAGCACGGCGTTCCCGGCCCAGGTGAGCCCGTCCGCCTCGGCGGCCGCGCGGAGATCCTGAGCGGAGTTCGAAAGGTACTGAACGCCGGCGAAGTTGCCGGGGTCGACGCGATCGGGATGACCGACGGCGTAGGCATAGCAGTTCTGCGGCATGGCGGACGCCTCCCTACCCTCTTCGTGTGGGGAAGGCGCCCGTTTTTGTGCCCCGGGCAGTCCGGCAGGACTGCCCGGTTCACTCGGTGGTGCACACCGCCGATTTCGGGGCCGGCTCGACGGTTGGCCTCGGCTGGAGAACGACGCTCGGCGTCATGGAGAGCAGCCAGTTCCGGATCGTGTCGTGATACGAATAGCCGGCCATTCCCAGAGCGATCTTGTCGTTGAAGAACGCCCCGTTGTTGCGCAGCGCCGTGTGCTTGTCGCAGTGCGGGCCGTAGACCCCCGGATCCACCGTGATCGCGGCCTTCTCCTCGGCCGTCGTCCGGATCCTCGTGAGCGCGTCGAGGTGATCCCACGTGAACTGGGCGTATTCGAAGAGCTGGGTGCCGAAGGGCCACTCCGGCGTACCGAACGCATCGGTGGTGTTCTCATCGATGAGGTCCTGCCTCAGGAAGAACGGCGTCGTGATGTGGTTCGCGCGAACGTGCGCCCCGTCGCCGCAACGCCAGGGATCGGCC
>CAZXSG010000974.1:0-734 GCA_964643185.1 uncultured Holophagales bacterium | reverse complement strand
CGGCCGCGTGCATCGCGAGGCAGGACTCGTCGGCCCGCCCGAAGACGACGTTCGCGAAGACCCGTGCGCCACCGCGCCGGTTCGTCTCGTACGTCGCGAACGCCTCGTTCGAGGGCTCGTTCGCCGCGTCCAGGAGAGCGCGGTACACGAGGCGGCCGGTGCGGTTCGTGGCCGCGAGATACGGCCCGAGCCGATCCGCGTTGCGCTGCACGCCGGCCGAGCCTCCGGACTCTCCCACGAAAAAGACGAACTCGGCATCGTCGAGGCTCGGCAGCGTGACCGGCTCCTCGGTCGCGGCATCGCGATACGTCACGCCGGCCCGGAGCTCGCTGATCAGCGCGTCGAGGATGCGGCCGCCCTGGAAGTGGATCGAATACTGCCGGCCCGTGGGATCCGTGAGCGGCCGGTCCCCGGCGCGACCTACCCAGACGTCGGAGCTGCAGTAGTACACCCACACCTTGTTGAAGCCATCGAAGACGTTGTCCGCGCCGGCCGCGAGGATCCCGCCCACGTTGACCCCGCGCGCGGGCGCGTAGCGGTTCGACATCTTGGCCGCGCCGAAGTTCGTGTCGATGGAGCACCACCGCTTCGCGCATTCCTCACCGTTCAGACACGAGCCGCCCCCCTCGAGAAAGACGACCCAGCGGTTCGCGTTGGCGCCCGTCCCCTTTCCCGTGTAGAAGAGCCGCGGCCTGCCGGCCTTGCAGACGGCTTCGGGGTCACGGGGCCGGGCC
>CAZXSG010000973.1:0-2361 GCA_964643185.1 uncultured Holophagales bacterium | reverse complement strand
AGCGATATGAGAATGCAGGCGGCCCTCACCTTCCGCTCGCCGAAACGCTCCAGGGTCTCGAACCCGAGGACGCGACGCGGCTCGTGGACGAGGTGCGCTACGACGGGTTCCTTCGGAAGGAGGAAGACGTCGTGAGGCGTCTGCGATCCGCGGGGGAGCGGACGATTCCTCCGGCGTTCACGTATCGCGGCGTTCCGGGCCTTTCGGCCGAAGCCGTGGAGAAGCTGGACCGGCACAGGCCCCGGACGATCGGTCAGGCGGGCCGCATTCCTGGAGTGACCCCAGCTGCAGTGACGATCGTGCTGGCGCGGATCCTGGCCCGGGCGGGGACGCGCACGGCGGACAGCTCCTTCGGACCGGCTCCAATGAGCGGGGAGACGGGGCCGTGAACCGCAGCGAGTACGCCCACGCGATCCGGATCCGGGCCGAAGGCGCTCCCGAGGGTGCGCTCATCGCGGCCGCGGCCGAGGATCTCGCGCACTACGTCGAGCTCCTCCTCACGGCGAACGAGGAGCTCAACCTGATGTCCCGAAAAGCTGCCGAGCCGGACGCGATCCTCGAATGGCACCTGTTCGACGCGCTCCGCGGGCTGCCCCACCTCCCGCGACCGGAGACCGGAGGCCTCGATCTGCTGGACCTGGGCTCCGGCGGGGGCTTCCCCGCGCTCCCCCTCCTCCTCGTGCGGCGGGACCTCCGGGGGGCACTGGTGGAGTCCGTCGGCAAGAAATGCCGCTTCCTCGAGAGCGTGGTTCTCGCGACCGGTTTGACGGTCTCGGTAGCGAACGCTAGATTCCCCGATTCGTTCGCCATGAAGAAGGGAAGCATCGACGTCCTCACGACCCGGGCCGTGGCGCAAGCCGGACGGCTCGTGAAAACGGCGTTGCCGCTCTTTCGCCCGGGGGGCCGGGCGCTGCTCTGGACCACGGAACCGCTCTTCGAAAAGGCCCGCCAGGAAAGCGGTATCCACAGGGCAGCATTCCACAGCACACCGGGCTCCGAAGCCCGTGGTGTGGCCGTCTTCGAGTGTTCCACGTGAAACAATCCACAGGGGAATCCACCCTCAATCCACCGCGCGCCCGCGTTCTCGCCGTCGCGAACCAGAAGGGTGGAGTCGGGAAGACCACGACGACGATCTCCCTCGGGGCCGCGCTGGCCGTCCTGGAGAAGAAAGTCCTTCTGGTGGACTTCGATCCGCAGGGCAATACGACCGGGGGACTCGGCGTCGACAAGGCCGCGCTCCGGAGCACGGCGTACGACTGGCTCGTCGGGCACGCGTCGTTCGAGGACGTCGCGCGGGGGACCGATCTGCCCTGTCTCACCCTCGTGCCCGCGAGCCGTGAGCTCGTGGGCGCGGAAATCGAGCTGGTGGGCGCCGAACGGCGCGAGTACCGCCTTGCCGAACGGCTGGCCGGCGTGCGCGACCGGTTCGACTACGTGTTCATCGACTGCCCGCCTTCGCTCGGCCTCCTCACCGTCAACGCTCTCACGGCCGCGGACGAGGTCCTGGTGCCCATCCAGTGCGAGTACTTCGCGCTCGAAGGCGTCTCGGAGCTTCTCGCCACGATCGAGAGGATCCGGGAAACGCTGAACCCGACGCTGTCGGTCACGGGGGTCGTCGCCACGATGTGGGACGGCGGCACGAACCTCTCCAAGCAGGTGCTCGACGAAATCCGCCGCTTCTTCGGGCCGAAGCTGTTCACGAACGTCGTGCCCCGCAACGTTCGCCTGGGTGAGGCGCCCTCGTTCGGAAAGCCGATTTTTCTGTATGACGTGAAGTCGCGCGGCGCGGAGGCCTATCTCGGCATCGCGCGCGAGATGCTCCAGCGGGAGCTGGCCGCGCTGGCTCCGCCGGTCGCGATTCCGGGCTGAACGGGAGAGAACGATGCAGCCCAAGAAGCCCGCCCTCGGACGAGGTCTCTCCGCCCTGATCCCCTCCTCGCGTCCCGCGGAGGACAGGACCAGCTCCGGGGTGAGGGAGCTGGACCTCGACCTCCTGGACGCCAACCGCAGGCAGCCCCGACGGCGGTTCGACGAGGACGCCATCCAGGAGCTCGCGAGCTCCATCAAGGAGAGCGGGATCCTCCAGCCCGGGCTCGTCACCCGCGACGGAGACCGTTACCGGATCCTCGCGGGCGAGCGCCGCGCCCGGGCCGCCCGGGTCGCCGGGCTCACGAAGATCCCCGTCCTCGTGCGCGAGGGTCTTTCGGACAGGGACCACCTCCTGCTCGCCCCCGTCGAGAACGTCCAGCGCAAGGACCCCACGCCCCTCGAGGAGGCCGAGGCCTACCGCAGCCTGGAGGAGGAGTTCGGGCCCCCGCCGGGCCAGGTCGCCCAGCCCCTCGGGCAGGGCCCGGCGACCCC
>CAZXSG010000972.1:0-2363 GCA_964643185.1 uncultured Holophagales bacterium | reverse complement strand
CGGCGGCTGCAACCGGAACGAGCGTGGGCGACTCGGCCACCGCCCGGCCCTCAGAGCTCGAGGACGATGTCGAACCCCTCGTGGTGGAGGTGCTCGTCGCTCTGCACGTGGATGGGCATGCCGATGCGCTCCTCGAGCTCCTCGATGAGCCGGCGCTCCTCGCCCGAGAGGATCTTGTAGATCTCGGGGTGGACGCGCAGGAGCAGCGAATGAGCCTCGCCGTCGTCGATGCGGCGGAGGATCTCGCGGCGCATCTCGAGGACGATCGTGGGGATGCTCTTGATGCGCCCCGAGCCGCCGCAGTAGGGGCACGGCATCGTGAGCGTGCGCTCGAGGCTCTGGCGCTGCCTCTTGCGGGTGATCTCCACGAGGCCGAACTCCGAGACGGGCAGCATGCGGTTCTTCGAGCGGTCGCGCTTGAGCTCCAGCTCGAGGGCGGTGAAGAGCTGGCTGCGGTGCTCCTCCTCTTCCATGTCGATGAAGTCCACGACGATGAGGCCGCCCAGATCCCTCAGGCGAACCTGCCGGACGATCTCCTGCACGGCCTCGAGGTTCGTCTTCCACACGGTGTCCTCGAGCCGCTTCTTGCCCACGAACTTGCCCGTGTTCACGTCGATCGCGACGAGCGCTTCCGTCTGGTTGATGACGATGTGGCCGCCCGACTTGAGCCACACCTTGGACTTCAGCGCGTTCTCGATCTCGGCCTCGACGCCGTACTCGTCGAACAGCGACCGCGTCTTGCGGTAGAGCTTCACCTTGGAGACGAGCGCGGGCTGCACCTGGTCGAGGAACTCCACGATGCGCTGGTAGCCCTCGTCGTCGTCCACCCAGAGCGTCGCGAAGTCGGAGCCGAAGACGTCGCGCGCCGCGCGGAGCGTGAGGTCGAGGTCGCGGTGGAGGAGGGCGGGAGCGCCGGAGCGCTCGCCCTTCTTGCGGATCGATTCCCAGAGCTTCACGAGGTAGCGCTTGTCGGCCGCGAACTCGTCGGCGGCGCGGCCCTCGCCCGCCGTGCGCACGATGAAGCCGCCGGGGCCCTTCTTGAGGCCCACGAGGATGTCCTTGAGCCGGTTCCGCTCGTCCTCGTTCTCGATGCGCCGCGAGACGCCGATGTGGTCGATCGTAGGCATGTACACGAGCGTGCGGCCCGGCAGCGTCACGTGGGTCGTGATGCGGACGCCCTTGTTCGCAATCATGTCCTTCGTGACCTGCACGACGATCTCCTGGCCCTCGCGGAGCAGGTCGTCGATGTTCGGGAGGGGCGCCTTCTCGCGGGGCTCCTCGTCCGATTCCTTCGAAGGGTCGACGGCCACCGGCTCCTGGGGCGTTTCGTCCTGCGGGAAGCGGTCGAAGTCGTCCACTTCCTCGCCCACGTCGGCGACGTAGAGAAACGCGTCCTTCTCGAGGCCCAGGTCCACGAAGGCCGACTGCATGCCCGGAAGGACCCGGGTGACGCGGCCCTTGTAGATGTTCCCCACGACGCCGCGCTGCCTCCGGCGCTCGATCTGCACCTCGGCGACGCGGCCTTCCTCGAGCACGGCGACACGGGTCTCCCGGTCGCCCGCGGAAACGAGCAGCTCTTTCAGCACGGGCGTGCATTGAAGCACAGGCTCAAAATGCGTCCCGTGACGAAAGCGCTCCTCGCCCTGTTTCTCCTGGGATCGTGCGCTGCAGCCGCTCCTCCCGCTCCTCCCGCGCTGCAGGAGGGCGATCTCGTGTTCCATACCTCCCGGTCGACGCAGAGCCTCGCCATCCAGCGGGCCACGAGGAGCCCGCTCAGCCACATGGGCGTCGTGCTCGCCCGCGGGAAGAGGCTCTACGTCCTCGAGGCGGTGTCGACGGTGAAGGAGACCCCTCTCGGCGTATGGCTCGCGCGCGGGGAACGCGGACGCTACCGGGCTCTTCGCCTCGCGGACGCGGGGACCGTCCTCACCCCGGACGCACGAGCGAAGCTGCGCCACGAGGCGAAGACGTTCCTCGGCAAGAAGTACGACCTCACGTTCGAGTGGAGCGACGACCGCATCTATTGCTCCGAGCTCGTCTACAAGCTCTACGACCGCGCTCTGGGCGTGAAGCTCGGCGAGATCGCGACGCTCCGCACCTTCGACCTCACCGATCCGGCCGTGAAAGCGAAGATGCGCGAGCGCTACGGAAACCGAGTGCCGCTCGACGAGCCGGTGATCTCGCCGGCCTCGATGGCGGCGTCCCCCCGGCTCGTCACCGTGGCCGAAAAACGCTAGGAATGAACGCCCGGGGCTTCGGACCCCGTGCTCTGAACCCACTCCTCGTAGCCGCCGCCGTAGAGCGTGGGGCCGCCGGGCGTCCCCAGCTCGAGCACACGGTTCGTGAGCCCGCGCAGGAACGAG
>CAZXSG010000971.1:0-2368 GCA_964643185.1 uncultured Holophagales bacterium | reverse complement strand
GGCGACGGCTCCGCGCGCCGGGTCGGCCCCGGCGGGGGCGCCCCGGTCCCGGGACCTCACGGCCCACACGGGAAACCCGGTGGTGGGGGAACGTTACTGGCTCACGTTCCAGCCCGGCGAAGTCCGCGTGTGTGCTTCCTGCCACGGCCTCTCCTCCAAGGACCAGGCCAATCAGGACGCTCCCCAGAATCCGCCCGAAGCGCTCCGTCAGATCCTCCAGCACTGGAAGACCCTGAACGGCGCCGTGCCGCCGATCATCTCGAACGTCCAGCCCTCGTGTGCCAGCACGATCGGCGGCCGGCCGATCACCATCACGGGCTCCGGCTTCACGGCCGGTGCGACGGTGACGCTGGCGGGAACGAGCTGCACGGTCACGAATGTGACGGCCACGACCGTCACGTGCACCGCCGGGACACGAGCCAATGGACCGGCCGCGACCGGCGACGTCGTGGTGACGAACCCCGACATGCTCTCGGCGACCTCGATCGGGAGCTTCACGTACGGGCTCCGCGGCGACGCCAACAACAACGGCGCCGTGACCCCGGCGGATTCGATCTACCTGAACCTGGCCGTCTTCCTCGGCGGAACTCCCGTCAAGGCTCTTTGCCAGGGCGACGCGAACTCGAACAGCGCGATCACGCCCGCCGATTCCATCTACCTCAACCTCTACGTGTTCCTCGGAGGCGCCGCCCCAGGCCCGTAAACCGGAAAAACGCCGGCCCGCGGCACCCGGCGCGGGCGCAAACTACGGGCGCATGGGCTGGCTCCGCCTCCGAAGCCTCCTCCTGGTCACCCTGGTCCTCGGAATCACCGGCTGCCCCGGCAAGAAGCCGGAGCGGCCGGTTCGGTTTGCGGTGCACAGCGATCCGCTGAGCCTGGACCCACAGCTCCACAACGAGATCCTCACCTACTCGATCCTCTCGAACATCTACGAGGGCCTCACCCGGTTCGACACCGATCTCCGACTCCTTCCGAGCCTCGCCGAGCGCTGGGAGAACCCCGACGAAACGACGTGGCGGTTCGTCTTGCGCAAGGGCGCGCGCTTCCACGACGGCCGGCCCGTCCAGGCCGCGGCCGGCACGCAGAGCTGCCTCCGGGCGAAGGGTCGCCCGCGAGCCGGAGTCGCGGGCTACCTCGTCCCCATGACCTCGTCGCGGGCCCTGTGTCGCCGCACCGTGGAGGTTCGGACGGGCGCCCCGTTCGCGGCATTCCTCAACAAGCTGAACTTCGTGTTCATCGTGCCCCGCGACACCCCCGAGACGATGACGGCCTTCGTCGGGAGCGGACCGTACCGGCTCGCCCGATACGAGAAGGGGCAGCGCCTGGAGCTCCAGCCCGCACCGGGAGACCCGCGGGCCGAGGGCCTCCTTCCGCTGGAGTTCCTGCCCGTGCCCGACCCCCGCGACCGTGTCGCCCTTCTCGAGAAGGGCGAGGTCGACGCGATCCAGGACTTTCCCGTGAGCCGCGTCGAGGACCTGAAGCACGAGCCCGCGCTCCGCACGCTGTCGCGCGCGTCCACCGTCGTCGAGTACCTGCACGTTCTCGCGACCGACCCGCGTTTCGAGGATCCCCGCGTCCGGGAGGCGATCTCTCTCGCGCTCGATCGCCGGCTCCTCGTCGAGCGGCGCACACTCGGGTTCGGCCAGCCCGCCAGCCAGATCGTGGGGCCCGGGGTCTTCGGCCACGACCCCTCGCTCACGGTGCCCGCGCGCGACCTGCCGCGGGCCCGGCAGCTCCTCGCCGAAGCGGGACACCCCGGAGGTCTCGATCTCGTGCTCGAGCATCGCGACAGCCGAGACGCGACCGAAGTGCTGCGGCAGCTCGGCGAGGCCGGGATCCGCGTGACCTCGAGGCCCGCGCCCTGGCGGGAGCTCTTCACGCGTCTCGAGGCCGGCGAGGTCGCGTTCTACTTCGGTGGCGTGTCGGCTCCCAGCGGCGACGCGAGCGACATCCTCGACAGCTTCGTGCACTCCCGCGACGCCACACGCAGCTACGGCCGTACGAACCACACCCGCCTCGCGCTCCCCGAGCTGGACGCGCTCATCGAGGAAGCCGGGACGACGCTTTCGGCACCGGCGCGGCTCCTCCTCCTCCAGAAGGCCATGCGCCTCGTGACGGAGGACCGGCACCTCATTCCGGTGTCGATCCCCTACGACATCTACGGCGTGCGCCGGGACCTCGAATGGAAGCCGCGGCTCGACCGCCTCATGCTCGGCGCCGAAATGCGCCGGACGCCCTTACGCCCCACTCCCCGAACAAGAAGCGAACGCCACGCCCGGGGTTTCCGAGGGGGGCGGCGAAGGAGCCCCCGCCAGGGGATTGCCGTCCCTGCGGGGGGCGGCGAAGGGACCCCCCACAGGCGCTTTCC
>CAZXSG010000970.1:0-2369 GCA_964643185.1 uncultured Holophagales bacterium | reverse complement strand
GCGCCGCCAGGCTCGCCTGGAGGCCCGCGACGTCGGTCGCCGCTCCGTCGCGGACGCGTTTCGCGTCGACGGCGGCCCGCTCGGCCTCGGCCATCTCGAGCTCGAGCTTCCTGCGCTCGCCGGTCTTGATCTCGAGCTTCAGGCTGGCGGCCTCGAGCTCGGTCGAGAGATCGCTGATCTTCTTTCGGGTCGCTTCGTAGCGCACACGGAGCTGCGTGAGCCGTTTCGTGAGCTCCTGAAGCTCGCGGCGTCTCTCGTCGAGCGAGAGCTGCGCCGCGGGCGTCCTGGGAGCTTCGTCCGTGTCCTGCGCCAGCGCGCCGCCGGACGCGAGCACCAGCGAAAGGAGAGCGATCGCGCCTTTCACTGGAACAGCGGCTCTCCGTCGAGCTTCTCGGGCGGCGGCACGCCGAGCACCTTGAGGATGGTCGCGGGCACGTCGGCGATACCGGGCGTGCGATCGGGCGGGAGCTTGCGGTTGGAGAGGAGGATGCCGGGCACGACGTCGGGATCCAGTGAGCAGTGGTCGCCGCTCCAGATGCCCATGTTGTCCTCGAAGAGCTCCTTCGTGACGACGCCCAGGCTGGCCTGCCAGGAAACGCGGTAGCCCTCCGTGTTCGTGACGAAGAGATCGGGAATGAGGTTCGCGTCGAAGGACCCGTAGGCCTGCTCGCGCGTGTACACGTGCGCCACGGCCCGGCGTCCATTCACGGGATCGGTGAGGTTCCCGAGCCTCTCGACGAGCTCCTGCCTCACGGCCTCGTACTCGGCGCCGGGCGCGACGCTGCCCTTCCCCTCGCGCCCCTTCACGTTGATGTAGATCTCGCCGAGGCCCATGGCATAGGCCTTCGTCTTCGACCAGTCCACGTTGGGCCAGAACTCGCCCTGCCCGAACAGCATCTCGAGGTCGGCCTCCTTGCCCTGGCCGGTGAGCGTCATGTAGCCGTTCTCGACGAGCCAGGTGTTGTAGTTCACGCTCCGCCGCCACGACGAGAAGCCGTGATCCGAGAGCACGATCAGCACGTCGTCCTTGCTCAGCACCTTCATAGCCTCGCCCACGATCGAATCCATCTGCTGGTAGGAGCGCTCGATCGCGTTGCCGTATCGGCCGGCCTTCTCGGCGTCGTAGGCCGGGTGCTCGGTGTCGGTGAAGCGCGTGAAGCAATGAGCCACACGGTCGGTGAACTCGTAGACCTGCACGAAGAGCGTGACGTCCTTCTCCGAGAGAAAGCTCGCCATCATCTTCTTCGACTGCATCACGGTGAACGACTCCACATCGAGGAAAGTCTGCTCGTCGACTACGCCCTCGGCTAACCGCCAGGTGTTGATCTGGCACGCCATGGTCTTGAAGAGCCCGTGCTCGTGCGCGAGCTCCTTCGCGAGAGAGCCAGGCGCCGTGATCTTCACGGCGGGCGGGAGGTCCTCGGGGTCGAAGTGGATCGGCGAGAGATAGAGCTTGATCTCGGGGGACACGGAGGCGACGTGGAAGCGGCCGATGCCGTGCAGCTTCACGAGGGAGTTGAACGGAAACGTGAAGCGCACCCAGCCGCTCCACTCTCCGGTCGCGAGCGTGATCGGCTCGGACCCCTGGGGCTCGATGCGGATGCGCTGGCGATCGGGCAAAACGGTGAGCGCCATGGGGATCTTGATGACGGGCGGCTCGGGGAACAGCTTGTTGTAGGGGCCGAAGACCTCGGTCTGGATCGTCCCCGTGTTGTTCTCGAGCCGCACGAGCTCCACCGAGAACTCGTTCTTGTTGCGCGGGGCGAAGAACGGATCCGACGTGTAGAAGCTCGGCGTCCCCACGCGGCCCCGCACGTCGGGCACGCCGAGACCGCTGATGAGCCGGCCGTTCTCGTAGTCGACGGCGGGGAACGTCACCGGCACGTGCATCACCACCGACTTCACGCCCTGCTTGGCCGCGGCCTCCCAGAACGGCATCCCGCGCCTGTTGTTCGTGACCGTGGGCAAGGCCTCCGGGAGGAGGCGCCCCACGCGGTAACCGAAGAAGCCGGCGACGAGCGCGAGCGCGAGAGCGCCTCCGAGCGCAAGGGACCACGGCTTCGATTTCAGGAGGAAGCGCGCGAGCGGGAGCACGAGAGCGAACGCGAGAAGGGCGGCCGCAGCCGCAGCGGCATATCGATTCGCGGAACCGAACAGCAGCTTCTTGCGGCCCTCCTCGGCCACCGCGAACCCCGGACGGTACGTGGCCGGATCGCGCTTGAGGAAGTCGAAGATCTGCGTCTTTCCGGGCGAGAGACCCGTCGTGAACGTCGACCACGAGACCGGCGTCTGCGCCGGAATCGTGGGGCGCAGAGGACGGAGGCCACCCGAATCGGCGAGGGACTTCAGGTTCGGGAGCTTTCCCTCCC
>CAZXSG010000969.1:0-2376 GCA_964643185.1 uncultured Holophagales bacterium | reverse complement strand
GCATGAGTTTGCGCCGATCGAGCGCGTCCGCCACCACCCCGCTCACGAGCGAGAAGCCGATGATGGGCAGGATGCGCACGAGTCCGACCATGCCGAGCGCGAGTCCACGCTTCTCGGGCGGCACCAGCACCGAGACGTGCCAGAGGATCGCCGCGTTCTGCATCATGGAGCCCGCCATGGAAATCAACTGGCTGCTCCACAACAGACGGAAGTTCCGGTGCTGGAGTGCGATCAACGGCGAAGAGGACATGCGTCTCCAGCAGATCGGGGAAGAGTTTCCGTGTCCCTACGGGGCGTGAGAGGCATCCTGCCATCGCGGACCGCGCCCCTCCAAGTGGATGCCGGACCGATTGGGACGATTCCCAGAATGTGTCCGCTCGCCTATCCTGCGCACATGTTCGATATCGACTTCGCCCGCTCGCAGTTCCCCGCGCTCGCCACGGATTGGGCGCTGTTCGATAACGCCGGTGGCAGCCCACCCTTGGCGGGCGTGGTCGATCGCGTCGCCGACTACATGCGCACGTGCGCCGTGCAACTCGGCGCGAGCTATGCACTCTCCGTCGACGCCACGCAGCGTGTCGAGGCCGGCAAAGCCGCCGCGGCCTGGCTGGTCAACGCCGATCCGGACGAGATCGTGATCGGCCCTTCGAGCACGAACAACGTTCGCATCCTGGCGCGCGCATTGCAGCCGTTGTTCTCACCGGGCGACGAGATCGTCGTGACCGATCTGGATCACGAATGCAACAACGGCGCGTGGCGCGACCTCGCACATGACGGCGTGGTGGTGCGCGAGTGGCGCTTCGACCGCGATCGAGCGGAACTCACGCTCGAAGGGCTCGAGCAGGTCCTGGGACCACGCACCCGCATGGTCTGCTTCACCCAGTGTGCGAATGTCGTGGGAACGGTGCATGACGCCGCGGCGTTCGTGCAGCGGATCCACGCCGCGGGCGCGCTCGCCTGCGTGGACGGCGTGGCGTTCGCCCCGCACCGCGAGGTGGACGTGCGGGCCTTGGGCGCGGACATCTACTTCCTCTCGATCTACAAAGTGTTCGGTCCGCACCTGGGGCTGATGTACGTGCAACGCGACCTCATCCGCCGCGCACGCAGCCAGAACCACTTCTTCCTGCCCGAGGACGTCGGCTCCTACCGGCTGCAACCCGGCAATGTCGTGCATGAGCTGACGGCCTCCCTGCCGGCGATTCCCGAGTACCTGCTCGCCCTGGATGCGCGCCAGCATGCGGATGCCGAGGCGCTCGCCGCGCGCGCGCGCCTCACCCGCGTGTTCGAGGACATGACGCGTTACGAGGAAGCACTGGCGAGACCCTTGTTGGAGTTCCTCGGCTCCCGACGCGGCGTTCGAGTGCTCGGCCATGCCTCGGCCGATTCGGCGCTGCGAGTGCCGACGGTGGCATTTGTCGTCGAGGGCCGCGACTCGGCGAGCATTCCCGCCGCGCTCGATGCGGCGAAGCTGGGCATCCGCTTCGGGCATTTCTATGCGCACCGCGCGATGACCGCGCTGGGACTGCACGGCGTGAACGGTGTGGTCCGAGCGAGCCTCGCGCACTACAACACGGCCGCCGAAGTCGACCGCTTGATCCGCGCACTCGACCAGACGATCTGAAACGGCGCCGCGGCCCGCTCAGTCGATCGGACGACCCAGACCCCGCTGCGTGAGCAGGTAGATGGCGAAGCTCCCGAGCCAGTGCGTTCCCATGTAGTGCGTCCCGAGCGAACCGGCCAGCCCGGCCGTACGGTGTCGCTCCGCCGCGACGCGCAGCACCGACGTGTGGGCATGCGTGGGCGGCAACGCGGCGGCGATTCCCTCGAGCATCCACGCGCGACTCAGGTTGAGCCCATCGAAGTGCGCGAACTTCCCGTCGGTTCGGTCGGCGGGCTCGACCGGCGTCAGCCAGCGCACCCCGGCGGGCCCCGCCAGATCCGGCAGGAAGCGCGTGAACCACGGCGTGAACGCATCCCCCGCCATGGTGCGTCGCATGAGGTCCGCCTCGCCGAGGATCGGTGAGAGGAAATCATGCGCGGAAGGCTCATACGCGATGGGTGCATCGCGGTCCGCGGAGTACAACCGGACACAGCGCTCCGCGACCTTGCGAGCGAGTTCCATCTGTTGCGTGTCGCGCGCCCAATCCAGCAGCAGGCCGAACGCGAACGCGCTCTGCGCATGCTCACCCGAGCGCACGGGATATTCGAGGCGTTCCAGCCAGCCCACCAGACGCTGGGCGGCGAGTCGCTCGATCGGAGCCAGGTGCGCCGCCATGTTGGCCGCGGCAGGATCCGGCCACGCGCGCAGTTCACTCGCGAGCTGCAGCAGCCAGGCCAATCCGTAAGGCCGTTCGAAGCCTTCGCGCCCGGGGGACG
>CAZXSG010000968.1:0-2379 GCA_964643185.1 uncultured Holophagales bacterium | reverse complement strand
GCGGTGGGCCTGGAATCCCGCAGGGATTCCTGAAATCCCGGAATGAAAACGCCCCGCGGGTTCGCGGGGCGCTCCGGCGTATCTGTAGGAACGCCCTTTCGACTACTCCATCGGGGGGTTGTAGGAGGGGATTCCGGTGACGGCCTGGCCCAGGATCAGGGTGTGGATGTCGTGGGTTCCCTCGTAGGTGAAGACCGACTCGATGTTGGCGAGATGCCGGAAGACGGGGTACTCGCCGACGATTCCGTTGGCGCCCAGGATCTCTCGGGCGAGCTTCGCGCATTCGCGCGCCACCCAGACGTTGTTGCGCTTGGCCATCGACACGTGATTCGGTGTCATGGTGCCGGCGTCCTTCATGCGTCCGAGCCGCAGGGCGAGAAGCTGTCCCTTCGTGATCTCGGTGATCATGAACGCGAACTTGGCCTGCACCATCTGGTGAGACGCGATGGGCCGGTCCTTGAACTGCTTGCGGCTCTTGGCGTAGTCGAGAGCGCACTGATAGGTCGCCATGGCCGAGCCGATGCCGCCCCACGAGATCCCGTAGCGGGCCTGGGTGAGACACGACAGGGGACCTTTGATCCCCTCGACGCCGGGGAGCACGCTCGAGCCGGGAAGGCGCACGTCCTCGAACGCGAGCTGCGAGGTCACGGAGGCCCGGAGCGACATCTTCATGCGGTGCTCGGGGGCCGTGAAGCCCTTCATGCCCTTCTCGACGAGGAAGCCGCGGATGGGACCGTCGGCGCCTCCGACTTTCGCCCAGACGACCGCGACGTCGGCGATGGAGCCGTTCGTGATCCAGGCCTTCGCGCCGTTCAGGATCCAGTCGTCGCCGTCCTTTTTCGCGACGGTGCGCATGCCGTTGGGATTCGATCCGAAATCGGGCTCCGTGAGGCCGAAGCAGCCGATCGCCTCGCCCTTGGCGAGCGCTGGGATCCAGCGGTCCTTCTGCTCCTGCGAGCCGTACTTGTAGATGGGGAACATGACGAGGGACGACTGCACCGAGACGAAGGAACGAAGGCCCGAGTCGCCGCGCTCGAGCTCCTGCGTGATGAGGCCGTACGCGACGTTGTTGAGACCCGGAAGACCGTACTCGGGGATCGTGGGCCCGTAGAGGTTCATGGCAGCCATCTTCGGGACCAGCTCCTTGGGGAACCGGCCCTCGTACGCGCACTCCTCGATGATGGGGAGAACTTCCTCGTCGACGAAATCGCGGACGAGATCCCGAACGGCGCGCTCGTCTTCCGAGAGCATCTCGTCGATGCCGTAGAAATCCACTCCAGGAAAACCCATTGATGCCTCCGCGTGGTGATTGGGGCGCGCCTCGGCGCGACGGAATTCAGGCTATCACGCGGCTTCGTCCCCGTTCCGGGGACGAACGTTGACGCGGCCCCCCTATCGGCCGGATGCTCCCCGCCATGGCAAACCCCGCCTGGAAAACCGCCGCCGAGATCGCCGACGGGTACGCGACCCTCAACGCCGTCGCGCTCAAGAAATACCAGTCTCACGAGATCGAGGCGCTCATCAAGGAGCTCGAGAAGATCCTCCGCGAGATTCGATCCACCGTGATCGCGGTAGACAATGTCGAGGAGACCCAGAAGAAGAACCGCAAGCTCCTGCGCCTCTCGCAGAGCATGTCGGTGATCCAGGCCTACAAGCTAAAAAACAGGTAGGCATGCGCTAACCTCGGCCGCGATGGCCGACACGAAGACGAACCTCTCGATCGCAACCCTCGCCGCGCACGCGGGCGAGACGGTCACCCTCAAGGGCTGGCTCTACAACAAGCGCGACAGCGGCAAGATCCGATTCCTCGTGCTCCGGGACGGCTCCGGCTATCTCCAGTGCATCGTCGTGAAGAAAGAGGTCGACGAGGCGCTGTGGGAAACCACCGGTCACGTGACCCAGGAATCCACCATCGAGGTCACGGGCGAGGTGCGCCTCCACCCGAAGCAGCCCGGCGTCGTGGAGCTCGGGGTTTCCGGCTTCCGCATCCTCGACCTCTGCGCCGACTGGCCCATCACGCCCAAGGAGCACGGCGTCGACTTCCTCATGTCGCAGCGCCACCTGTGGCTCCGCTCCTCGAAGCAGGCCTCCACGCTGCGCATCCGGAGCGAGGTGGAATCGGCGATCCACGACTTCTACTACACGCGAGGCTACGTTCGCGTCGACTCGCCGATCCTGACGCCCACGGCCTGCGAGGGCACCTCGAACCTCTTCGAGACGCAGTACACCGAGGACGAAAAGGCCTACCTCTCGCAGTCCGGCCAGCTCTACCTCGAGCCTGCGTGCGCGGCGCTCGGCAAGGTCTACTGCTTCGGGCCCACCTTCCGGGCCGAGAAGTCGAAGACGCGGGGGCACCTGCGCGAGTTCTGGATGGTCGAG
>CAZXSG010000967.1:0-2379 GCA_964643185.1 uncultured Holophagales bacterium | reverse complement strand
GGCGGACGGTCTCCGCCGAAGGCGAGGGCTCGGTGGCGAGCGCAGAGAGCGCGATGTCGGGCGGCAGCGGGGAGTTCTCGGCCAGGAGGCTCTCGCGGAACGCGGCCTCGGAGAGCGGCAGCTCGTGGAGCGCCCAGAGCGCCGCGACCCCCGCGCGGAGGGCGGGATCGCGAAGGGAGGACAGGGGGCCCAGGCGCGCGAGACGGGCGGCCATGGTGGCGCGCCTCTCGAGCTGGCGGCCGCGGACCTCGAGAAGCTCCTTCTCGCGCTCCTCGTTGAGCCCGTACGAGCCCGAGAGGACCTCGGACATGTCGAGGGAATCGGGGTCCAGCGCCGCGACGACCGCGCTCACGCGCGGAGCCGCTCCCCCCGCGAGGCAGGCGAGGAGCGTGTCCTCGTTGCCCTCGGCGGGAACGTGGAAGCCGTCCCAGCGGCCTTCGGGAACTTCCTTCGCCGTGTCGAGCCGGGCGCGATCGAGAGCGAGCACGGTCTCGACGAGGGCAGGCGGGACGTGGGTGAGGAACGCGCGCTCCGCGCCGGCGCTGCCCTTGGTGAACGCCTCCGCCGCGGCGGGGCCGGCCCAGCCGGGGGCGTCCTTGCCGAGCGCTTCGAGGAGCGCGGGCGCGAAGAGGTTGCGGAGTCCCGTGGGGAGAGCCGTGATCTTCGCGAGGAGCGGGGACGCCGGGGCGGGCTTTCCGGCCTTCTTCGTTCGGCCGCCCGTATCCCGGGCGCGGCTGGCGGCCGTGGCCTTCTGGACGAAGAAGCCCGTCCAGGGCGCGAGGTTCGTCCCGGCGACCGTGAGGTCGGCCTTCGGGGCCTTTGCGAGGCGGTCCAGCGCGCCTCCGGGATCCCGCGCGAGCACCGCGCGAAACGCGTCGAGCGGGGCCTCGGGCAGGAGCGCGAGCTCGGCCCAGTCGGCTCCGGTGGCCTTGTTGCCGAGCTCCGAGAGACGGCGGGCCAGCGCCCGCGTGCGCTCCACGGTGCCGGCCGGGACGGACGGATCGGTCGAGAGAGCGAAGCGGCCCGATTCCCGCAGCTCGGAATCGAAGACGACGGCCTCGAGGCGCGAGACGATGAGCAGCCCGCCCGTCTCGAGCGGATGGAGGCCGGTGAACCCGTCGAACGCGCCGAGGTCGCGGCGGAGGACCGCTTCCCCCGCCGCGCTCAGCGCGAGGCCTTCGAGCACGGAGCGGCGGCCGTCGTACTCCCGCGTCAGAATCGTCAGACGCCCGGCCGACGGGTAGACGTCCAGCATCTCCGCGTCGCATTCGGACTTCTGGTACTTCACCTCGGCCACCTTGTTGGCCGGGAGCGCGAACGCGTAGAGCGCACCCGAGGAGAAGCGGCGCTCGAGGACGAGGCCGGCCGCCGAGACGTGAAGGGCCAGGCCCGAGGGCTTGCCGAGGCTGCGGGTGGCGATCGGGCCTTCGAGCGTGAAGACGGGAACGGCCTCCTCCGAGGCCGAGGTCCGCTGCACGGTGAGTGCCCGGCCGTTCTTCCCGACGCTGTAGACCGCCGCGCCGAACGGCACGGGCGCCGCTCCCTGCGAGACGACGCGCCGCTTCGTGAGGATCGACCCGTCGCTCGAGCGAAAGGTGTAGATCGCGGCCACCTCGGCCGTTCCCGAACCGCGCCCGATCGGATAGCGCGTGCGGCTCGTGACGCGCCGCCCGTCGTCCTCCATGCCCAGCACGACGAACTCCTCGCGCGCGGCCGCGTACGTGGCCCGCAGGCCGCCGGACTCGTCGCGCAGGACGAGCTTCCCGTTCGCGGCGGCCGTGAAGAGCAGACCTCCCGGTGTGACGCCGTTTGCCTGGACCGGGAATCGCTCGCGAGCCGGGGTCTCGCCAGATGCGGGCGCGGCGAGGAGCGAAACGAGGAACACGGGAGCGGCGAATCGAAGGGCCGAGCTCATGCGGGAGGTTCTGCTTTCTGGGGTCCGCGAGGTGCGATCCGCACCTCGACCTTGTAGCCGAAAGCCGTGCCCGCGCCCTCGAGGAGCTCCCGGGCGTGCGCCTCGGCCTTCGCGTCGAGGCCCGCGTCCTTGGCGGCCCGCGCGAGCGCCCCGCGCGACCAGGCCATCCAGCGGGTGCGGTCTTCGGAGGTGATCGGGTTCATCCACCCGGACTTCTCGTCGAACCATTCGAGCTTCGCGTCGACGGAGAGGACCCTGGGCGGAGGGAGCGTCACGAGGATCCGCCGGCGCGCCTCGTCGACCTTCACGTCGAGGCCCTCGTCGAGGTCGAAGCCGCCGAGCACGCGGCCCTTGAGCCGGAGCGTCGCGGCCTTCGGGAAATCGAAGACGGCGGCGACGGTGCGCACTTCCTCGTAACGCACGACGTCGGCCACCTCGATCTCCACGGTCGAGAGCCGGGCGAT
>CAZXSG010000966.1:0-2381 GCA_964643185.1 uncultured Holophagales bacterium | reverse complement strand
GCGCAGGTTCCCTTCGATCTCCGGCATGGCTCTGCTGCCGGCGTGCAGGGAGCATTCCAGCGGCTCTGGCTTCGGCGTACTTCGCTCGGCCCGGCGTCCGTCGCGCTGCTGGGGCTCACGGCCCACCAGCTGGGTCACCGTGCCGAAGCCCTGACCCTCGCACGGAATCTGAAGAACGGCGTCCGGAAGGGCCGTACCGACGTCTCGGCCATCGCACCCAAGGCATCCGGCCCCGGGAGTGCGGCCTCACAGACGGCGCACTGGGGCCAGGACAGAGGGTTCAGGTGGTGGGAGAGCCGCGTCGAGACGACCTCCCTGGTTCTTCGCGCGCTCGTCGCGATCGTTCCCGACGACGAGCTGATCGAGCCCGCGGCCTCGTGGCTCACGGCCAACCGGCGAGCCGGCCGCTTCAGCAACACCCGTGACACGGCGATGGCCGTTCTCGCGCTCGCCGAGCTTCTCGCTTCCAGAGCCCGCGGAGGCTCCGCGATCGACGTCTCCTACGAGCTCGAGGTGAACGGAACGGCGGTGGCGAGCCGGAAGCTCTCGGGGCCCGAGGCCCTTCTCGAGGACGGGCTCGTCGAGATCGACCCCGCCCTGCTCCGCGATGGCCGGAACGAGGTGCGGGTTCGCAGGACGGCGGGCAGAGGTCCAGTGTGGATCCTGGGCTCCGTTCGACTCTTCAGCCTCGAAGAGCCCATACCGGCCGCCGGCAGCGGCCTCTTCGCCACACGCCGCTATTTCCGCATGAAGCCCGTGCAGTCTCTGCTCAAGGGCACGCTGTTCGAGAGGGAGGAGCTGGCAGACGGTGCGAGCGTGTCGAGCGGCGACCGGATCGAGACGATCGTCACCCTCGAGGCGAAGAACGACTACGAGTACCTCCTGGTGGAGGATCTGAAGCCAGCGGGCTTCGAGGCCGTGCAGGTGCGGAGCGGGGAAGCGATGGTCGCCCGGGAGCTGAACCGCGATGCCGTGGACCGGAAGCGCACGAGGGGCGAGCCCGGCGAGGGTCCAGCCGCCAAAGACGCCGCGCTCACGACGCGGGCCGACACCACGCAGCGCCAGGAGCCGGTCCACCAGGAGCTTCGAGACCGAACGGTCGCCCTGTTCCTCGGGCGTCTGCCGCAGGGGGTGTGGGAGATCCGCTACGACCTGCGCGCCGAGGCCCCCGGCCGCTTCCATGCGCTGCCCGTGGTCGCACAGGCCATGTATGCCCCGGATCTGAGAGGCAATGGAGACGAGCTGCGCCTCACCGTGGAGGATCAGGGGAACGACGACCGGAAGGCCCCCCGGTGAGCGGCAGTCAGGCTGGGCTCGGCGTTTCCTTCCTCACCGTCAGGACGGGACAGCGGGCATGCCTCACCAGCTGGTTGGCCGTGGACCCGAAGAGCGCGAGGTCGATCGAGCCCCGGCCCTGGATGCCGAGCACGAGAAGGTCTGCGTCCCGTTCTTCCGCGACGCGGAGGATCTGCCGGTAGGCCTTTCCCGAAACCACCACGAACTCGGGGTTCGTCTCCTTCCTTGCCGCCTCGTCCACGAGGGACTCGAGACGTTTCTGTGCGTCCGCCACCAGGAACTGTCGGAACTCGGGCACGTTGAAATGGCCGAACACCGCCGGGTCCTCTTCGGGGAGGCTCTCGATCACGTGGACGAGCACGAGCCGGGCGCCGGCGCCGCCCGCCACCCCGAGGGCGAGGTCGAGAGCCCAAAGCGAAGGCTGCCCGAAATCGACGCCGCAGAGGACGGTCTGGAACTCCTTCTGCGGCGACGCGCACGCGGCTCTCGGCACCGTGAGCACGGGCTTCGTTGCGCGGCGGAGCACCCGCTCGGTGACGGAACCCAGGACGAGTCGCTCCGCGAAGCCGAAGCCGTGAGTGCCGAGGACGAGGAGGTCGGCCGACAGGCTCTTCTCCGCGTCGAGGATGGCGTCGATGGGGAAGCCGTCGACGACCATCGAACGCACCCGCGCCTCGGAGCCCGCGGCCCTGAGGGCGTTGGCCACGAAGGCCTCGAGCCGCTCCATTGCCTTCTCTCGAGCGCCCGGCTCGGCCACCTCCGACGGGGCATGGCGCAATGAACCCTCCAGCGGGGGCCAGGCGGGCAGCACAGCGTGAAGCGCGACGACCTCGGAAGAATGCCTCCGGGCAAGGGCGATGGCGTGCTCGAGAGCGACCCCGGAGCAGTCGGAGAAGTCGATGGGGCAGAGGATCGTGGAGAAGGTGCTCATGAGGACAAGGTGGACCCATACGGCCAGCCGGTCAATGGTGGAGAAGAATCCCCTTGACGATTGGTTCTCTGCGGAGAATCATTCTCCAAAATTCATGAATCGATCGCCCAAGAACATCCAGGCCCGGGTCGAGCACCTCGCCGAGCGTTGCCGC
>CAZXSG010000965.1:0-2382 GCA_964643185.1 uncultured Holophagales bacterium | reverse complement strand
TTCTCACGGCCGCTTCGCGCGTGGGGAGACCTCCACCGTGACGTTCTCGAGCCGGTCGTTCTGCTCGATGAAGTCGACGCGTTCGATGTAGGCCGAGACGCGGCCGAAGACCGTGTAGCTGCCGTCGAGGTGCGGCTGCGGCGCGAGCGTGATGAACCACTGCGAGCCGCCGGTGTCGGGCCCCGAGAGCGCCATGCCCACGGTTCCGCGTTCGTAGGGAACCGGGTTGATCTCGTCGCGAATCGCGTAGCCCGGTCCACCCGTACCGTCGCCCCGCGGGTCCCCCGCTTGCACGACGAAGTCGGGGACGACGCGGTGAATGGTGATCCCGTCGAAGAGGCCCTTCGCGGCGAGCCGCCGAAAGCTCTCCACCGTCATGGGCGCGTCTTCGTAGAGGAGATCGATCGACACCACACCCCTGGACGCCAAGAGCCCCGCCGCAAACGTCGATTCGTTCGCATCCCGGGACATCTGGGCATAGTCGCGCGGGCCGAACACCGATCTCACGGGCATCCGCCGGAACGAGTTCGCGGACGCCTTGTACTTTTCGACGAGGAGCTTTCGCGCGCGTTCCCTCACGACCGCGTCCGAGGCGTCGACGTAGCGAGCGAGGAGGTCCTGACCCCTCTTGCCGAGCAGCGCAGCGGCTTCGAGGGCGGTCACTGTGTAGTCGGCCTCGGTTTCTCGCAGGAGCCCATCGAAGGCCGCGTCCCAGCTCTTCGCGAATGCGCCGGCGACGACTCCCGCCCCGGAGGACGGGGCAGATTCCGCCTTCGACCTCGCGGCGGCCCCGGCCTCGGCGGCGGCCGCGCGCACCGCGGCATCCCCGTCGGCCAGACCCTTGAGGATGAGCTCGTTCGAAAGGGCGTCTCCTGCGGCGAGAACTGCGGCACGGACCCGCGGCAGAGGGTCGGCAAGGAGCCTCTCGGCGAGTCCGGAGCGGCCCGCCAACGGCACGAGAGGAAGAGCCTCGGCCGCCCCCAGCTTGAGATCCAGGGACTCGCCGCGGGCCTTCTCGAGACAACGCTTGAGGCCCTTCGCCGGAAAGGCCCTCACGAGGCTCACGAGAGCCGCCTGTGAGGCCCAACCCTCTTCCCGGATCGCTCCTTCGAGCAGCAGCCGGACCTCCTCGTCGTTCGGGAATCGCCCAAGAAGGCGAAGAGCGGCAACACGAACCCCGGGGCGTCCGTCCATGACCCGTGCCCTTGCGGCGGCGCGTGCAGCGGGAGGAAGCTGGCTCTTGGCGGCGATCTTCTCGAGCGCGCCGAGCGCCTGGATCACGACCGAGGAATCGGGCCCCATGGCCAGGCCAGCAAGGTGGTCGGCCGCGTCGACGACCTGGAGAATGCCGAGGCCGCGCGCGGCAGTCGCGACGAGAGAGACGTCTGCCGAGGAGAGAGCGGCGCGAAGGTACGGCGCGGCCTCGGGAACGGGCTTGCGGGCGAGGGCATACACAGCCTCCCACCGCAGCCTCCGCCCGTTGCTGTCTGCTGGCTCACGGCCGGCAAGAGGCCCCAGCAGTGGAACGACGTAAGCCGGTGTGAGCGAGGAGCCTCGCCACAGGGCCCGCGCGGCGGCAACACGCGGGCCGGAGGCGAGAGAGGAGCCCGCGGCTCCCAGGAGCGCGCGCGTGGCCTCTTCGCCGCCCAGCTTGCCCAAGGACTCGGCCGCGGCGTCCGCCGTCTTCGAGTCGAGGTCGGAGAGCACGGGAACGAGAAGCCGCACGAGCCGAGCGTCTCCGGACACACCAGCGCCGAAGGCCGCGGCCCGTCTCACCGCGGGATCCTCGTCGCGCAGGAGGACGGGGAAGTAGATGTTCGCCTCCGGGTCCCTCAGGCGGCCGAGCGCGTAGGCGAGCTTCGCGCGGATCCACGGATCGGGCGACCGGGACGAGCGGCCCGCGAGGCCCGCCTCGTAGATTCGCGCGTCCTCCATCCAGAGAATCCGGGCGAAATCCTCGATTCGCTCCTGATAGGAGCCCGTTGGGTCTTCGGCCCCCGGAATCGAAATGGCACAGGCGCAGCCGAGAGCCGCCGCAGCCGTGAGCAGAGCACGCCGCCACGGTGCCGAAGGACGCCGCGCACAGGAACCCCGCGGCGGATGCGTCACGGCGTCACGGGCCGACGATGGGCCGGTCGCCCAGCATCGAGGGCAGACCTGCACGGTGGATCTTCTTGCGCGCGGCTTCCACGTCGTAGGCGACGCGATCGAAGTACACCGTGTGCTCGTCGCTGTCGAAGATCGCGTAGCTCGCCTTCGGGTTCCGATCCCGAGGCTGCCCCACCGAGCCGGGATTGATGAGGTACTTGCGACCGGGCTCGAGCTTCAGCTTCGCGCGGGCGCTCCGCATCGACTGAGGCGATAAGGGCGGCCAGCGTCAGG
>CAZXSG010000964.1:0-2383 GCA_964643185.1 uncultured Holophagales bacterium | reverse complement strand
CGGAAATGAAGATCATGTTGCCGGCTGAGATTGCCTGCGCGTAGGGCCCGATCGCCTTGGGCGCGCCGGGGACGGCGATGGTGGTGAGTGAGCTCATCGGTTCTACCTCGTGGGATCCCAGATGGCGATGTAGGGGAGGTTGCGGAACCTCTCGTCGAGGTCGAGGCCGTATCCCACGACGAACTCCTTGCCGATGGTGAAGCCCAGAAAGTCCACCGTGATGTCGGAGTTCTCGTGGAGGTCCTTTTTCAACAGCGAGGCCACGCGCAGCGAGCGGGGCTTCCTCGAGGAAAGGAGCTCGAGCATCTTGCGAAGCGTGAGCCCGGTGTCGACGACGTCCTCGAACAGCAGGACGTCCTTGCCCTCGACGTCCATCGAGAGGTCGTGGACGAGCTGGATGTTTCCCGAGGACTGCGTCCCCGCGTAGGAGCGCACCTGCAGGAAATCCACGACCACGGGGTTCGTGACGCGCTTGAGGAGATCGGTCATGAAGAAGACCGATCCCTTGAGGACGCCGATCGCGAGAATCTCGCGTCCGGCGTAGGCCAGGTCGATCTCGCGGGCGAGGCCGTCGAGGCGATCCGAGATCGCTTGTTCGGAAAGCAGAGTTCGATCGATCACGTCGTCACTATAATCGAGCGGTCCGGGCTGGAAATTCAGCGCGCCGGAGGCGTTTCACGGCCCGGAGGGCAGAGCAGGGTTAGAGGAGTACACGTTGTCCATCGTCGATCTGAAGGACCTTCACCAGGCCTACACGCGGCTCTCGGAGAAGTTCAAGACGCTGTGGACGTTCCACCAGTTCCTGCAGGGGCTCCACAAAACGTTCTTTCAGGACGCTCCGCCCTACAAGATCGACTTCCAGGCCCTCTACAACGACATCAAGCGCATCACCGAGCTCATGACCTTCCAGCCTCCCGCCGTGGTGCTGGACACGATCAACAAGCACGAAGCGCAGCTCGATGGCATGTACCGGACGATCTGGGACGCGGATTCGAAGCTCGCCCCGAACTACGTGCGGCGTTTCTTCGAGAGGGTCCGCACGGAAGACGAGAAGCTCCTTCTCTCGCTCCTCCGGTTCTATTTCTATGCGCGGAACGTCTCGGGCGACGTCCTCGACAAGATGGACTTCCTCATCACGCTCGTGGGCGCGCGCCGGTCTCTCGATGATGGCCACTACATGCCGCGGTTCCCGCAGGAGCTGTCGAAGCTCTTCGGCGGGTACCTGGCGCTCACGAAGCGCCAGCCCGTGGATCCCGCGGAGATCCGCGGTCTCGTGACGGCTTTCGAGCAGCTCCGCAAGGACATCGAGGCCTGCGCCCGGTTCGAGGACCTCACCGAGAAGAAAATCCTCGAGAACGTGCGAACCCTGAAGCACCGGGTCGGCGCCGCGTTCTACACGGTCGAGGTGCTCTCCGCGATTCTCGAGACGAACCTCGCGGCCAAGAACAAGTTCCAGAAGCTCTACGAGGACGAGGAGAGGCGCATCTCCGATTCGACCCGCGCCCTCGACGAGATCGAGCAGGAGCTCGAGCGCAACCCCCGGTTCCAGCAGGCCGAGCTGCGCGAGGAATTCCAGCGGTTCAAGGAGATTCGCGAGGAATTCGAGAAGGAGAAGACCGACGGCTCCGTTCGCGCGCAGGACGTCACGCGGCTCTCGGAGTCCATCGGAAGCCTGCTCGCGAAGGTCGACCCGGACTCGAAGCTGGAGTCGACGGCCACGTTCACCCGGAAGACGGCCCGTACGGTCGCGGCCGACCCGTACGAACAGATCGTCGCTTACTCGCTTCGGGATCCGCAGGCCATGGCCCGTGCCGAAACGGTGGCGGCGACTGTGCGCGATGCTCGCGACGCCCGTGAAGCCCGCGCTCCGCAGACGACCGAGAGGGGCACCGAGCCCGCGTTCTACCCGGGGCAGGAGCAGCCGCAGCAGACCGGACCGCTCCACGATGCCCTCATCGCGGAATGGGCCGGAAAGATCCTGTCCACGGTGGACCTCATGGACGAGGGCACGGGCTCGCGCAGCTCCATTTACGGCCGCGCGATCGCCCGGCTGAGGCTCGAGCCCTGGGAGATCACGTCGGCGCGGCGCGTGCTCCGCGAGGAGCTCTCGCAGGACGGCCACCTCCGCGAGCGCGATTTCCTGCTGCTCGAGGCGGCGTCCCTTCGCGTGCGCATGGACGAGATGGCGTCGGAGATGAAGGAAGCACCCGGCGGAAAGCCCGAGATGGCGCCACCGGAAAAGCTGCGAGACTGCGCGGCGTGCCTCGGCCGCTCGCAGGAGCTCGATCGGCGGTTCCGGGCGACCATGGAGCGCGAGGCGCGCGAGGGGATCCGCGAACGGCTCAACGAGACGACGCGCTCGCGCTTCCGCCTGCTGCGCACG
>CAZXSG010000963.1:0-2384 GCA_964643185.1 uncultured Holophagales bacterium | reverse complement strand
AGCATTGCCTGGATTGCCGTGTGACGTTCCGCCAGCCCCAGCTGTAGCTGTATTTCCTGAAGGATTAAAACCATCTCCAATCGTTACCACGCCACCGACCTGGACAAAGATGGCTCCGCCCATCCCAGCTCCTCCACCACCGCCGTCTCCGCCGCCCTGATGCCCACCAAGCCCCCCACCGAAGAGACTCATTCCAGGTGTCCCTCCTTCACCGCCACCCGGGACATGTGCGCGTACAGGGTCTCCAGCTGGGGGCCGTGGCTGAGCACCACGCCGTTGCCGTACCGCCCCATCGGCCCGGCCTCCTGCACCTCCCCGTCGGCACTGGCCTGGATGGGAGTGCCCTCGGAGTTGGTGATGTCGACCCCCTGGTGGAAGCCCAACAGCCCATCGTCCGCCTCGTTGCGCCGGGCGAAGGGGCTGAGCCGGATGCCGAACGGGGAACTGAGGTAGCCGGCGGTGGGAGGGATGGAGGGGGTGTGGTTCCAGCGGTCGATGATGGGGTCCAGGCTCACCCGCACCAGATGCGCCTGGGCGCTGGTCCGGTCCAGGTCCCGCTGGAGCCGGTCCAGGTCGCCGGCGCCGGCGGAGGGCTTGGGGCCGGACGGGACCGGGACCGGGGGGATGGCCGGGCCGGGATTGCGGGGATTGAGGCTCTTGAGCAGGTCCTCCATCTGCCGGCGCAGGCTCTTCACCTCGCCGTCGAGGGTCCGGGCCCGGTCCAGGCGTTCAGGGCGGTGCATGGGAAGCGTGTCGACAATCGCCAGGAGGTTCTCGAGAGCCGTCATCTTGCGAAAGATCGAGTTCTCCTGGGGAAGGTAGCCCACGCCCATCCGGGCCCGCCGGAACATCGGGAGATCGGTGAGCGCGTTGCCGTCGAGGAGAACCTCGCCGGCGTCCGGCTCGACGAGGCCGACGACCATCCCGAACGTCGTCGTCTTCCCGGCGCCGTTGGGTCCGAGGAGGCCCACGACCTCCCCGGCCCGAACCTCGATGCTCACGTCGTTCACCACGGTGCGCGTGCCGAATCGCTTCGCGAGCGACCGGGCCGAGAGGACGCTCGTCGACGAATCGGGCGCCGTCCCGAAAATCAAGACTTCCCCGGCGGCCGGGCGATGACCTCGATACCCGTCTCGCTGCTGGATTCCACGTCGATGCGCGACTGGCCCTGCTTGAATCGGAGCTGCGCCCCGGTCACCCGGTTGCCGATCCCGTCGAAAGCGGTCGCGGGCGAGCCATCGAGCGTCACGAGATCCTGTTCCGGCCTCCAGATGGCCTTCTGCCCCTCACCCCGCCGCCGGGTCGTCTGGTCCTCGAGGATCACGTTTCCGCGCGACTCCGCGTACTGGACCGAGTCTTCGGGGCCGAGCTTGATGTCCGCGATGTCGGCGTTGAGCTTCCAGGGGCCCGAGATGAGCACGGCCTTGCCTTCGACGCGGATGACTTTCCGCGCCTCCTGATGGGTGAGCGAGTTGCCCGACGCCGTGATCGTCTCGATGACCCCCGTGGGTTTTCCGTTCGGGCCGTTCTTCCGCCGCCGCAGCGAGGCCTGGACGTCGCCTTCGGCGTGGAGCTCCTTGGCCGCGTCATCGAGGGTGAGCGTCGCGCAGCGGAGGACGCTGTCGTTCTGCCAGACCTTGACGCTCCCGGTGAGGATCGCCTTTTTCTCGGGTCCCATGAACCGCAACGTCGCCGAGTTCGAGTTGAACGGCTCACCGGACTTACCGCCCGGGAGTGTTCGTCCGCTGCCGTCGCGGAACACGGCCTTCACGTCACCCGATGCGTCGAGCTGATCGAGCTTGCGCTGGTAGGTCAGAACTCGGGCGCGAATCGAAGCCTTGGGATCCTCGAACCTCGCGGCCTCGGCTTCGGTCCCTTCGAACACCGCGGAGTCTTCACGCCCGCGAACCGTGCCTCTCGCCGCCACGAGCGATCGCACGTCGCCGTCCCGAAGGCGGACGCCGCCTTCGAAGATGGCCAGGTCGAGGGACCGGCCGTCGGCCAGGAACTGCAGTCGAGCCGATCCAGCGACGAGCTGCCTCGAGCCCGTCGATCCGGAGCTCACGGCACCGGGCCCCCGGGTCGTACTGGGTTTGCCCGCCGCGGCGCCGGAGGACGCCGCGCTCACTACCGCCGCGGCGCCGGAGGACGCCGCGGTTACTGCCGCCGCGGCGCCGGAGGACGCGCTGACTGCCGCCGCGTCCTTCGCCGAGGCGATCCTCGAGCCCTCGAGGGAATCCGCGCCGTTGGGAGCCTGTATCTCTGAGAGACGGCCTTCGGCGAACGACGCGAGAAAACGGGTTCCCAGGACCCGGCGTGCCGGAACCGTGCCCGAGGGTAGGACGTCGACGCGGGCGACGGGCTCCGCGCGCGAGAGGTCGAGG
>CAZXSG010000962.1:0-2386 GCA_964643185.1 uncultured Holophagales bacterium | reverse complement strand
CGAGGACCGCTCGCCCGCGGATCGCCTTCTCGTTCCCGCGGGGCTCCTCACGGTGCTCGTGGGCGCCCTGCCGGTGGGAATCGAGCTCTGGGCCAGGACGGGGTTTGCCGAGGTCAGGGATGCGCTCTGGCTGGCGGGGGTCCTGGGGTTCGCGGTCGCGTTCACCTTGGGGACACGCGAGGGGGGCACTCGCTTCCGGTGTCTCCTCTTCGTCGTTCCCCAGACCGTGCTGGCTCTGGGGACGGCCGTCGCGAAGCCCTGGGAGTTCGCCGGAATCCTTCTGGTCGTCGCGGCCGCGCAGTACGGCACGCTCCTGAAACTGCCGCATTCGCTTCTGGTGTGCGTCGGCCAGACGGCCGCGCTGACGGCGATTCTCGTCGCGCACGGACGGGATCCTGCGAGGGCGACGATCGGGATGTCGATGCTGTTCATGTTCCAGGTCTTCGCGCTCCTCACCGCGAACGTCGCCGCACGCGAGTCCGAGGGGCGCATCGCGCTGGCCAAGGCGAATGCCGAGCTGGTCGAGGCACAGGGCCGTCTGGCGCTCGCGAGCCGCGAGGCCGAGCGTCTGCGCATCGCGCGCGACCTGCACGACGTTCTCGGCCACCGCCTCACGGGCCTGACGCTCGCGCTCGAAACGTCGCGCCACCTTCTCGCGCGGGGGGAGACGGCACCCGCGGCCGAGCAGGTGGAGCGGGCCTCCACGGCGGCCCGCGCGCTCCTCGCCGACGTGCGGCAGGTGGTGAGCAGCCTCCGCGAGGAGGACGACGGCCCCGTGGACCTCGCGCCCGCGCTCCGCGCGCTGGCCGCGCGATTCGAGGGGCTGCAGGTGGCTCTCGCGCTCCCGGAGCCGCTGCTCCTGCCCGGTCCTCAGGCCGAGGCGCTGCTGCGCGTGGCGCAGGAGGCGCTCACGAACGCGGCCCGGCACGCCGGCGCCCGCAACGTGGCGCTCGCGATATCGGTTTCCGCCGGGACGCTGTCGCTCTCGGCGCGTGACGACGGGAAGGGCGGAGCCGGCTTCGTGCCGGGAAACGGACTGCGGGGAATGGAGGAGCGGCTCGAAGCGCTGGGCGGCACGCTGGTGGTTTCGCCCGAGGGCGGGCCGGGCCTGTGTCTCGAGGCGCGGATTCCGCTGCCCGCTGAAGGAGCCACGTGATTCGCGCGGTGCTCGTGGAGGACCAGACGCTCGTGCGCGAGGGGCTGCGCAGCCTCCTCGCGCTCCTGCCCGACGTGACCGTGGTGGGTGAAGGACGCGACGGCGAGGAAGGGCTCGCCGTGATCGCGAAGGAGCGGCCGGACATCGTGCTCCTCGATCTGCGGATGCCGCGGCTCGACGGTCTCGGCGTGCTGCGCGGGTTCGCTGGAAAGAGCGACGCGCCGCCGTGCCTCGTCCTCACGACGTTCGACGACGACGCGCTCGTCCTCGACGCTCTGCGCGCCGGGGCGCGCGGGTATCTGCTCAAGGACGTCACGCTCGAGACGCTCGCGAGCGCGATCCGCATCGTGGCCGGCGGCGGCTCTCTCGTGCAGCCCGCTCTCACGGATCGGCTGTCCCGGGCGCTCGCGCCGCGAGAGAACGCATTCGAGGCATTCGAGGAGTCCGAGCCGCTCACTCCGCGCGAGACGGAGGTGCTACGGCTCCTCTCGGGCGGCTACAGCAACCGCGAGATCGGCGACGCGCTGAGCCTCACCGAGGGCACCGTGAAGAACCACATCTCGAAGGTCCTACTGAAGCTCGGCGTCCGCGATCGCACGCGGGCCGTGCTCAAGGGTCTGGAGAAGGGGTTGATCTAGCCGCGGCCAACCACGGCGGAACTGTCCCTTCCGGAAGCGGGGAATCGAAGTCGGCAGGCACGGCGAAGGCCCCGGAGCACAGCCCGAAGGGCCGGATGTCGTGTTGCTCCTTCGGGCCCGCCTCGGAGGGCCGCATCTCGACGCTTGGCGCGCTATCGGCGACGACGAGGATCGACTCGCCCTTCTGAACCCGCTCGAAGATCGCCCCAGGGTTCTCCTTGACCTCTTCCAGGCTCACGGTCGACATGCCGGTAGTGTACTGTTCGGGGTCGCCGTAGAGGACCGCCTTGTTCCCCGAGCCGCCGAGCGAGTAGGCTCGGTCCGTGCCCGAACCCCTTCTCCCGACGCCTCTCGACGCTCCCTGGAAGGAAGCGCTGGAGCAGCTGTTCCCGGAGTTCATGGCCTTCTTCCATCCGGTCGCGTTCGACGAGATCGACTGGGAGAAGGGCCACGAGTTCCTGGATACCGAGCTTCAGGCCATCGTGAGGGAATCCGACGTGGGCCGGCGACTCGCGGACAAGCTGGTCAGCGTGAATCGGCGGGGAGCGGGACCGTCACTGGTCTACGTTCACGTCGAGGTGCAGGGGCAGGT
>CAZXSG010000961.1:0-2391 GCA_964643185.1 uncultured Holophagales bacterium | reverse complement strand
GACGCGGCCGAGACGGCGTGCGTGGAGTCGGCGCTCTCCAGCCCGATAGCGCTCCCCGCAGGCTGCAGAGCCGCGCCGTCGATACGCCTCGCGTGGAGGCTCGCCCTCGAGGACGTGCCGCCACGCGAAGTCGTTCTCAGGAACTAGGCCGTCGGAAAGCCGATCTCGAGTGCGCTCCGGTCGCCCGAGACGATCGTCTCGGCGTAGGACGCGGCCCGCGGCAGGTATGTGTGGACGAAGAACTGCACGGTGCTCAGCTTGTCCACGTAGAAGCGGACCTGCTCGTCGCTCTCGGCCTTCGTGCGGTGCGAGGCCAGATCGCCCGGACCCAGCTTCTCGAGCGCCACGAGCGCCTGCTCGAGGAGGAGCGCCGCGCAGGCGACGTCGCCGAACTGCCTGAGGTACGGCGTCGACACGAGGAACGCGTACATCGGATCGCCGCCCGCGAGCGCCTTCCCGATGGTCTTCGTGGAAGCGACGAGCTGATCCCTCGCCGCGGCGAGCTTCGCGATCCAGGGCCCGATCACGGCGTGCGCCGCGTTCGCGTCGATGAACGCGGAGAGACCCGTCGCGTACTCCTTGAAGAGGGCGCCGCCGTCGAGCGTGAGCTTCCTTCCCACGAGATCCATGGCCTGGATGCCGTTCGTGCCCTCGTAGATCGACGTGATCTTCATGTCACGCAGCATCTGCTCGACGGGGTACTCCTGGCAGTAGCCGTAGCCGCCGTGCGTCTGGACGGCGTCCTCGGTGACCCGGAAGCCCATGTCGGTGCTGTAGGCCTTGCAGATCGGGGTGAGGAGCTGAACGATGCCGTCGGCCCGCTTGCGCTCGGCCTCGGTGGGCAGCGATTCGGCGAGGTCCATATGCCGTGCCGTTTCGTACACGAGCGCGCGCATGCCCTCGACCTGGGCCTTCATGCCGAGCAGCATGCGGCGCACATCGGGATGGCAGATGATCGTCTGCGGCTTGGCCCCGGGCTCGCGGGGCGCGCCCTTGAGGCTCACCCCCTGCACGCGCTCCTGCGCGTACGAGAGGGCCTGCATGTAGGCCGCGCCGGCGAGGCCGAGGCCCTGGAGGCCGACCTCGAGCCGCGCCTCGTTCATCATCTGGAACATGTAGATGATGCCGTTGTTCTCCTGCCCGATCAGCCAGCCGCGGCAGGTGCCGTTCTCGCCGAAGTTGATCGTGCAGGTGGGGCTCGCCTTGATGCCCATCTTGTGCTCGATGTTTCCGCACGCGACGTCGTTGGGCGCGCCGAGCGTGCCGTCGGCGTTCGGGACGACCTTCGGCACGAGGAACAGCGAGATGCCCTTGATGCCCGCGGGCGCGCCCTCGATGCGCGCGAGCACGGGATGCACGATCTGCTCGGTGAAGTCGTGGTCGCCCGAGGAGATGAAGATCTTGGTGCCCTCGAGCAGGAACGAGTCGCCGTCCCGCCGGGCCTTCGTCTTCACCGCGGCGAGGTCCGAGCCGGCCTGCGGCTCGGTGAGGCACATGGTGCCGCTCCAGGCTCCGCTGTACATCTTCTCGAGGTACAGCTTCTTCATCCAGTCGGCGCCGTGGCTCTCGATGATGCGGGCCGCGCCGCGCGTGAGCATGGGCGTGAGCGTGTAGGCCATGCAGCCCGCGACGAACGCCTCGTTGCACGCGATGGAGAGGAGGTTGGGAAGGCCCATGCCGCCCCAGTCGGGGCTGTTGGCCATGCCCACGAAGCCATTCTCGACGAACGTCTTGTGGAACGTCTTCTGGCACTCGGGCACGGTCACCTTGCCGGCCGAGAAGCGCGCGCCGATGCGGTCCGACTCGGCGTTGATGGGCCAGAGCTGCTCCTTGGCGAGGTCGTAGGCCGCGCCCAGGATGCTCTCGTAGCTTTCGACGTCCTGGCCCGCGTAGGGGCCGAGGCCGCAGAGGCTGCCGATCTTGAGATGCTCGAAAAGGACGAACTCGACGTCGCGACGGTCGAAGCGGAACTCGGCCATGGATCCTCCTCGTGGCCCTTGAGAGGCCCGACGGTGGCACCCTGCCACCGCCGGGCCGGGAACTCAATGCGGCACGTGAATCAATCAGGAATTCGAGGTCTTCAGCTTTTCAAGGGCAGGCCGTCCACGGATCCCCGATGGTGCAGAAGCGGGACCCGAGCGGGTTGTTGTAAGGGCGGGAGATTCCGGTCTTGGTGTCGGTGACGGTGAAGGAGACCTGCACGTCCGTCAGACCGCTCAGGTAGACGCCGTAGTTGCCCGAGCTGCCATTGCAGAACGAAACGATCTTGGCGACGATCTCCACGTTCGAGCTGGTGAAGAACCAGAAATACCCCGAGTCGCTCGTGAGGGAAACGGCCTTTCCGGAGCCCGTGTTGCCGCCGTGGTCCCGGTAGGTCGCCTGGATGCGGAA
>CAZXSG010000960.1:1417-2397 GCA_964643185.1 uncultured Holophagales bacterium | reverse complement strand
AGAAGTCGTCGGGCGAAGGTCCCCGGGACCCCACGAGATCGCAGAGGAGGTGAAGGTGAACGGCGGCGAAGGCCAGCGCGAACGTACGGACCTTTCTCTTCGCGAACACGGCGACCCCGCCGGCGATGAGGAGCGCGCCCGGAATTCCGTGCAGCAGCCGATGGTGCCATTCGAAGTAGTACATCGTCTCGGGGCGGGAGAGCGCGCGGTTCGCGAGGTCGACGACCACGCCAGCGCCGTCCAGATCGGGCAACACGCCGCTCCAGGCCACGAGGGAGCGGTCGCGCACGCACTCTCGGTCGCGCGTCCCGGCATCGCCGAGGACCCAGGCCGCGAGGACGTGGGTGATCGGGTTCAGGTCCGCCTCGGCTTCGGATTCGTCATCGCTCTCTCCTCATACGCGGCCGGGTCTTCCTCCGTCGCCGGAGGAGGCGGCTCGAACCGGGCGAGGCGTGTCGCGACGAGCTTCGCGACGATCTCGAAGGCCCGGGCGTCCGCGGGCCCGCGGGCGTCGGGGCCGGTGCCCTTGTCGTGGTTGCAGCGCCGGCACGCGAGCGCCAGATTCCGCGCGTCGTCGGGCCCCTCGAGCCCGGCGACGAGGCGGGCCGCAGCGCGCTTTCCGAACCAGCTCACCGGCACGACGTGCTCGAGCGTCGCGTTGCCGAGCGCCTCGCCGTCGGCCCTCAGGGCCAGCGGGCTGCGGCAGTGGAGACATGGCGCCGTGAAGCCCCCTGCCGTTCGCGCCGCCTTCGTGTCCGTCGAGGCGGCGAGGAGGAAGAGGCGCTTCAGCTCGGGCCGCACGGCGTTCGGGACCTCACCCTTCGGTGGGGGTCGCAGGGCGGCTCACGAACGCCAGATAGCCCCCGAGCACCACGCCGGGAATCGTCACGAAGCACCCGAGGGCGGACATCAAGAACGGCAGCGGGTCCGGAGCCCGCCCACCGAACACTACGTCCAGCAGCAGAGGCATCAATCTCCGG
>CAZXSG010000960.1:0-1407 GCA_964643185.1 uncultured Holophagales bacterium | reverse complement strand
CGGCCCTGTCCGGGGGGGGGGTCCGCACCCGTCTGACGGAAGGGGGATTGCAGCGCGCCCATCGTCAGGGTGAGGGGGCCCAGGATCACCGCGTGCCAGCGGAAGTCGCGGCCTGCGAAGCGCGCGGTGACGAAGCCGCCCAGCACGGTGAAGAGGAGCCCGCAGAACATGAGCAGGAGCTGCGCCGGCTGGGAAAGCCCGTTCGGCTCGACGAGCTTCGGGTTCGTCGCCATGAGAATCACCGCCACCACGGTCATGAAAACGCGGGTGCCGAACTGATCGACGAAGAGGCCGAGGAGCAGGGCGCCGAGCCGGAGGCTCCCCGGCGGGCCGTCGGGCGCAAAACGCTCCGCGGAGCCCGGGGGAACCTCCGAGGGACCGGTCACGGGCTACTGCGGAAGGACGATCTCGGTGCGGCGGTTGAGGCCGCGGCCCTGAGGCGTGGTGTTCGAGTCCACGGGATAGTCCTTGCCGAAGCCGTGGACCTTCATGCGGCTCTTGGCGACGTTCTGCTTTTCGAGGAACGCGGCCACCTGCTCGGCCCTGTCGAGCGAGAGCTTGAGGTTGAAGTCGTCCCCACCGGTCGAATCCGTGTGGCCACAGACGTTCACGACCGCGTTCGGGAAGTACTGGTTCAGGATCTCGGCCTGCTTGGCGAGGATCGGGAGCGCATCCTGCTTCAGCTCGGCCTTGCCGCTGTCGAAGGAGACCTTTTCCGCGTAGTCGAAGACGAGCACTTTCGCGAGGCCGAGCTTCTTGGCCACGGCGCTCTCCTGGCCCTTGCCCATGCGGAAGATGAGCTGGGCCTTGTCGGGCGAGAGGATGCGCACGCGGCGCTCCACGACCTCGAGGTCGCCCTGCTTCGCCATGATCGCGCTGAGGTCGTCGAACGTCTTGACGTCGACGTTCGCAGGGGTCGCGCCGAGCTGCTTGCCCTTGTAGGTCACGTCGGCCGTGCCGGGCTCGGCCACGACCTCGACCGCCATGTTGAGCGGAATGGTCTTGGCGCAGCCCGTTGCGAGGGTGGCGACGGCCAGGACCGATGCAATACGCAGAAGGTGCTTCATCTGTGACTTCTCCTCGGGACGATTTGGACCGGGCCGAATTATAGGGAGATGGAGAACGCGACTTTCGCCTCGACCGGTTTGTGGTCCTGATCCTCGGCCGGCCGGAACTTGAAATACGTCCGAACGGTCTCCTCGGCCCACTTGTCGCAGGGTCCGCAGACCTTGCTGATCACGCGAAGGCTCTTGATGGAGCCGTCCTCTCCCACGGTCACCGAGATCCCCACGGACCTGCCGTTCGCGAGCGCCTTCAGGTCGTCGGGCGGGGCCGGCGCCGCGCTGTCGTCGACTGCCGGCTGCGTCACGGCCTGCCGGATCGGGCGCGGCTCGACCGGAGGCGCGA
>CAZXSG010000959.1:477-2399 GCA_964643185.1 uncultured Holophagales bacterium | reverse complement strand
TGGCCGCGCAGGGCTGCGGTGTGGTGCTGGTCACGCACAAGCTGGCCGAGATCCGCCTGGTGGCGCGCCGCGCCACCGTGCTGCGCGGGGGCAGGGTGGTGGCACGCTCCGATGCGCCGGCCCAGGAGATCGACATGCTGGTGCGCGCCATGATCCAGCGTGATCTGCAGGCGCCCGCGGGCACCGTGACGCAGGAGCGCAGCCTGAAGCAGGTGGCGCACGAGACCCTGCCGCCGCGCGAGATGGCGCTGCTGGCCGACGGGCTCACCGTGCGCGACGCCGACGGCGTGTTGCGCCTGGACAATTTCACGCTGATGGTGGCGCCGGGCGAGATCGTTGCCGTCGCGGGCGTGGAGGGCAATGGCCAGAGTGAACTCGGTGCCGTGCTCTCGGGCATGCTCAAACCCACCGAAGGACGCTTCCACATCTTCGGTGACGAGATGACAGGCAAGAGCCCCAAGACTTTGACGGCCGCCGGCTGCGGCGTGGTGCCCGAAGACCGCCATGCCCTGGCCTGCGTCACGGGCATGAACGTGGCCGAAAACATGATGCTCGACCGGCTGGGTCGCTTCAAAAAATACGGCTTGCTGGACCGCGAGGCCTTGAACCTTGCGGCGCGCGAACTGATGCAGCGCTTCGACGTACGTGCCGCCGGCCCCGAGGTGGCTTTCGGCGGTCTCTCCGGCTCCGATCGGATCGGCGAGGCGCAGGCGCTCCTCGAACTCGTGAGGTTGATGGACCGAGGCGGCGACGAATCCCTGGGGCGTTCGCCGGCTGCCAATCCGAGGGTTGGCGATGGTCGCCTTCGCGTCGCGCTCGCCGAACTCGTCCGGAACGGCTCACCGCTCATGCAGGGGGCCGGCGGGGCATCGCAGGTCGTCCTGGGCCACCGCTCCGCCGAAAGCTTCGGAAGAGAGCTCGGCTCGTGGGTCTACGGAGACTGCGGACGTCCGCTGGCCGCACGGCTTTCCGGCGCGCTGACTGTGGGGTCCTCCCTTCTGGCAGCCGATCCTGGCTTCGGAGCCGACCTGGTCGCCGCCGTCGAGGGACTTTCGGACGACGACTTTCTCTCGCGGCTCGCGTCGCTTCGCGAAGGGTTCGAGACCCTTTCTCCAGCGGCGAGACAGAGGCTCCTCGAGGTGCTCTCCGAACGGTCGGGCCTCGCGGGGTCCGATCTCCTGCTCGACGGTTCTCCGGAAGCGCTCGCGCTCTACGCGGCTGCGGACGAGGAGGGCCGTCGAGCCGCCGAATCTCTCGCGCAGGCGCTCGGCGGATGACGGCCCTCACGCCACGCGACCGCTGGCGTCTCGTGCTCGGCCGCGAGCGGCCGAAGCTCGCGGGCGACGCGCTTCGCGTGGCCCGCGCGCTGGACGAGGTGTATGGCTCGGGTCGGGGCGAAGGTTCGCGATCGGACCTTCCGGGTGCGGGTGGCGGCTCGGACGCGCCCTATCCCTCCGTCCGCGACTGGTCCGAGGAACTGCGGGACCTCTTCGGCGACAGCGTTCGGGAAGAGGTTCTCGGTCGCGCCGCCGAGCGGGGAAACGTACACGCCCTTCTGACGCTCGATCCGCAGAGTGTCGCTCCATCGGTCGCTCTCCTCACGCAGGTTCTGTCGATGAAGGGAGCCGTCCCGGAAGGAAAGCTCTCTCACCTGCGGAAACTCGTCGACAGAATCGTGGCCGAGCTGGTTCGGGCGTTGGCGCGACGCGTGCAGCCCGCGCTGACCGGTCTCTCGACGCCGCGCCCGACGCTGCGGCCGGGTGGTCCTCTCGACCTGTCGCGCACCGTATCGAGGAATCTGCGGACCGCGCGGATGGGGGCCGCGGGGCGCGTGGAGATCGTTCCGGACAGCCCGGTCTTCAAGACGCGTGCCCGCCGATCGCTCGACTGGCGTATCGGCCCCGTCGTCGATGTCTCCGGTC
>CAZXSG010000959.1:0-467 GCA_964643185.1 uncultured Holophagales bacterium | reverse complement strand
GCTTCCTGCGCTTTCGGTCCGGTTTGCAGCGTTCAGTACCGAGGTGATCGACCTCTCCGGCCTGGTGAGCGATCCGCTGGGTCTCCTTCTCGAAGTGGCGGTCGGTGGCGGGACGGACATCGCGAAGGGGCTCCGCTACGCGCGTACGTTGCTCACTGTCCCGCGCCGGAGTCTCGTGGTCCTCGTGACGGACTTCGAGGAAGGAGGGCCGGTCGGCAGCCTCCTTGCCGAGGTGCGGGCGATCGTCGAGTCGGGCGCCACGCCGCTCGGACTCGCCGCGCTCGACGATGCAGGGAAGCCACGATACAACCGAGCCGTGGCCGAGCTCGTGGCGGGAGCCGGGATGCCGGTCGCCGCGTTGACGCCGCTCGAGCTCGCCCGCTGGGTGGGGGAGAGAGTCCGTGCCTGATCGCCCCTCGATCACCGCATCGCGAAGCAGGAAGGTCCTGCCCCCGGCGTGGCCGGCA
>CAZXSG010000958.1:0-2400 GCA_964643185.1 uncultured Holophagales bacterium | reverse complement strand
CCTCCGGGCCGGGAAACGCCTCCGGCGCGCTGAATTTGTTCAGCCCTCCGGGCCGAGAAACGCCTCCGACGCTCTGAATTTGATCCCGGGGTTTCTCGATCCGCCGGACCCCCCGACGTAAACTCCGCGGGCATGGCGGAAACACCGGAAGTCGAGCTGCTCGAGTCCATTGAGACGGGCCAGGCGCCGCGGCGCATTCTGGAATTCGCGGCCCGCGGTTTCGTTCCGCTCCCTCCCGGCGAGCTCGTGCGCGCAATTGGGTCGATTCTCAGCCTCCAGGACCCCGAGCTGGGACCCCTCGCCGAAGACACGTTCCGGGGCTTCGAGCCCGCGGCTCTTCAGGCGGCCTTGGCGAGCACGGGAGTCCGGTCCGAGCAGATCGTGGCTATCGCTCGACGGACCGCGGAAGACAAGGCCCCCGCGCCGTTGATCAGCCACCGGGCGGTGAGCGCCGAGACGCTCGGACGGCTCGCCGAGCGGACCGGCCCCGCTCTGCAGGACATCCTCGTCACCAACCAGGCCCGCCTCCTCGCGGCTCCCTACATCGTCGAAAGGCTTTTCGAGAACCCGCAGATCTCCGCCGACATCCGCCGCCGGGCCGACGAGTTTCTCGAGGAGTTCTTCATCAAGAAGCTCCGCGAGGAGCCCGAGGAGTCCGAGCGGGGAGACACCAGCGAGGCCACACCCGAAGGCGCCGAACAGCAGACGGCGTCCTGGCAGAAAACGGAGTCGGACGAGATCGGCGAGGACACCGCGGGAAAGAGCATCCTCTCGCGCGTCTCGACGATGAACGTCGCCCAGCGGATCCGACTCGCTTATCGCGGCAACAAGGAAGAGCGCATGTTCCTCGTGCGCGATCGCAACCGGCTCGTCTCCACGGCCGTCCTGAAGTCGCCGAAGACGCGGGAGGCCGATGCGGAAGCGATCGCCAACATGAAGAACGTCTCGGAGGACGTGCTGCGCGGGATCTCCTTCCGAAAAGAATGGATGCGGAACTACTCGGTCATGTCGGCCATCGTCAAGAATGCGCGGTCGCCGATCGACATCACGCTCCCTCTCGTGGTTCGGCTCACCGTACGCGACATGAAGCTGCTCACGACCGATAAGAACGTACCGGAGGCCGTGAGGCTGTCGGCCCGACGCGAACTCATTCGGCGGCAGCCCTCTTGAGTTGGTTTTCCCGCGTGTGTGAGAATCGCAGGACGAAGTACAGGCATGGGTTACGCGCGTTCCAGGAACTCGCTGACTCCCGAAGAGGTTAGGCGTTGACGAACTACTACGAGGTTCTCGGGGTCTCGCGAGACGCGACCGAGAACGTGATCCGGGAGAAGTTTCGCGTGCTCGCACGCGAGAGCCACCCGGACCGGTTCACCGACCCGGTGAGGAAGCAGGAAGCCGAGAAGCGGTTTCAGCTGCTGACCGAGGCCGTGAACGTCCTCACGAACGAACAGAAACGCAAGGCTCACGACTTCGACCTCACGAAAGGCAGCGATCCGGGCGGACACGACCCCGCGGCCGTTGCCAAGGTCTACCTGGCGAAGGGCGTCAAGTCTTTCAAGGACGCGGACTATCTTCAGGCGGTCCAGCTTTTCGACATGTCGGTGAAGCACAATCCCAAGGATGCCAAGGCCCATCACTATCTGGCACTCGCATGCATGAAAGTGAAGGGGCAGACGCGTCGCGGTGTCGAGGCCATCGAGGCCGCCCTGAAGCTGGATTCGAACAACGGAGTTTTCTATCGGGACGCCGGCAAGCTCTATCACATGGCCGGCATCAACTCGAAGGCCGAAAGGCACCTCGAGGAAGCGCTCAAGTGGTTGCCCGACGACGCCGAAGCCCAGCGAATCCTCGGCGAGATCCGGGTGGCCGCCGAGCCGAAGAGCAGTGGCGTCCGAGGCTTCTTCGGGCGGAAGGGCTGACGTGAATATGCGTACCGGGGAGGGGCCTTGGGTCTCACGCTGACGGCCTTCGGGCTCACCCACGTCGGTCGCAAGAGGCGACACAACGAAGACGCCTATCTGCTCGATGCCGAACGGGGACTTTTCGTGGTCGCCGACGGCATGGGCGGCCATGCGGCTGGAGAAGTGGCCTCGCGAATCACGGTGGAGTCGATTCAGGAGTTCATCGCCGGTACCGAAGACGAGCACGAGAACACGTGGCCCTTCGGCTTCAACAACCGCTATTCCCTCGAGGGGAACCGACTCACCACCGCCGTCGAGCAGGCGAACGAGAAGGTCATGCGCGCCGTTCAGAACCGGCCGGAGCTGAAGCGCATGGGGACGACGGTCGTCGCGGCCCTCTTCCACGCCGATCGGGCGACCCTCGTTCACGTCGGAGACAGCCACGCCTAGATGTAACGTGGCGGCGCGCTCACGCGACTCACCGACGCCCACCCCCGGG
>CAZXSG010000957.1:0-2403 GCA_964643185.1 uncultured Holophagales bacterium | reverse complement strand
GGGCCGATTCTCGTGGGTGGAGGCATCGCGATCCTCGGCGGGCTCTTCTTCCTGCGCGGCACGCCCAAGCCGGAACCCTCCCCCGCCGCGACGCCGGCCCCGAAGGCCGCGACGACGGCCTCAGCGGCTCCCGGTTCTCAGCCGACGGCCGGGCTCTCCATCCCCGGAGTGGCCCTCACCTCGAATCTCCCTCCGATCAGCGAAGAGGAGCGGAACCGGGTCATCCAGCTCTTCGACTTCGGCCTCCTGCGTTCCGTGGACGCGCTCGGCAGTCTCGATGCGTTTTTCGCCGAGGATCTGCGACTTCGCGGCTACGCCGGACCGTTTCTCCCTAGGCCCACAGCCGTTCCCGTGCGGCCACCCGAGGAAGAAGCCGTGCGCGAGAACCGCATCCTCGACTGGCGGGGCTATCCCGACGCCGAGAAGCGCCGCCTCGAGACCCTCGACGCGGATTTCCGGAAGCTGCCCGAGGAAGAGCGCGTGATCCTCCTCCAGCGCTGGAACGTCGTCTCCTTCTTCTCGGCCGAGGAAAACGCGGGTATGCGCCGCCTCGCCTCCCGCTTCGCCGAGCTGGATGAGAAGAAGCTCGAGAGGCAGAAGGCCGAGATCCGCGCGATCGCGGCGCTCCCCGTCGATAAACGGGCCGAGAAATGGGCGGCGCTGCCGTTCGCGAAAGGCCTGACGGGTCAGGAAATCGAGGTCGGGCGAAAGCTCCTCGTGGCGGCGCCCTGAGCGCCCGGACCCCGGAGCCGGCCGCCCTCGTCCCCTAGCCTCGCGACGAGGAGCAGCCCGCCGAGCTCACGGGTGTTCCCGCGCGAGAGCCTGCCGGAACGCGGCGGTCGCCTCGTCGAACGCGCGCCAGGTGAGAAAGCCGCGCCTTTCGTACAGCGGCCGGCCGGGATGAGGCGGCTCGAAGATCCGGTTCACGTCCGCGTCCTGAGTATGAAAGCCGCCGTCGACGACCGCGTGCATCAGCACCAGCGGAAGCAGACCCAACCAGGTCTTCCACTGTGATGGATAGGACAGACACAGACGGACGTGCTCGACGCGGTCGCGCAGACTGCCCGGCCTGCGTTGGCTCGGTCCGTTGCCCGGAAGGGGCGTCATGACTCGGAAAAACGGCCCGGGGAGACCGGCGCCGGTATAGAGCGGGAACTGTCTCGCGACGGCAGGGGGACGCGCGAGCGCGAGCCCGAGGAGATGGGTGGCGTCGTGGTCCTGGTGGCCGCCTTCCCACGCCGGGAAGAAGACCGCGTCCGGCGGAACGGTGATCCTCTTTTCCAGCGCGGCGCTCGCCCGGGCGAGGTGTGCGTGGAGGGAGCCGTCGTGCAGCGCCTCTTCGCGACCCAGGAAGTGCACCTGGGATTCCGGAACGCCGAGCCGTGCCAGAACACGAAGGCTCTCCTGCTCCCGCACACGCACGTTCTGGCCCGAGAAACCCCCGTCGGTCAGGTACACGATCTGCGCGTCCCCCCCGGCGAGCACCGTGTCGTGGAGCACCCGGCTGATCGCGAACTCGTCGTCGGGGTGCGGCAGCAGAAAGACGCTGCGAGCACGTGGCTCAGAAGGCATCGAAGTCCAGGAACGTGAAGAAGAGCCGTGCCGGATCCAACGCGACGCCTGCGCGATTCTCGGAGAGACCGCGAACGATCAGGTTGAGCGGCGACGGCCGCAGACGGTCGGGAATCTTCATGTAGGCCCCTCGTGTCCCGGCTCGTCCCGGCAGCCGGCCAAGGAAGACGCGGGCCCCCAGGCGGTCGCGGCCACGCGCTTCCGGCGCCCGGTCTCCGGGCAGCTCGGCCCACGCCGAGATCCCTGGTTTGCCGGTGGCGGCCAGGAAACCCGTGCTGCCGTGGGGAAGCCCCAGGCTTCGCACCGGGCTCGCCGGGTTTCGCAGTCGCCAACCCAGCTCCGGTGCCGGCCACTCGCGCGCGAAGTCGGCCTCCTCGACCGCCGTCCAGTCGATTCCACGCAACCGGCCGACGCCGATCCAGGAGTCCAGCGGCGTCACGAGGTGGAATCCCAGCTTGCGAACGAACCCCGGAGTGGAGTTGGCGTTCGCCACGCCGTAGACGACGTCGTATCCGGCCTCGGCCCCGCGGGCGTACGTCGCCTCGGCAAGGCGCGTGAAGAGGCCCTTGCCCTGGAAATCGGGATGGGTCGCGGTGTTGAGTGAGAGCAGCGCGCGTCGAGGAGTTCCGCCCAGCCGCACCGACGCGGGCACACACACGTAGTGCGCGGCGAGCCGCCCGTCCTCCCAGGCGTCGAAGCCCACGACCGTCCCCGCGGGATTCTCTCGGTAGAGCCAGCGAAGGTACGTCTCGTCGAGATGCCTCGCGCCGGGAAAGCAGGCCGCGAAGAGCGCGGCGTAAGAACGCAGCTCCCCGTCCTCGAAGCGAGAGG
>CAZXSG010000956.1:0-2404 GCA_964643185.1 uncultured Holophagales bacterium | reverse complement strand
GGCGCCGGAGCGCGCGGGGGAATCGCCCAATGTGGTGATCCTCACGCCGGGCCACTCGCCAGGGCATTGCGCGTTCCGTCAGGGTGATCAGGTCTGGGTCGGCGATGTGTTGTTCAACGGCTCGGTCGGTCGCACCGATCTGCCCGGCGGTGACTTCGAGGTGCTGCGGCGAAGTGTGCACGAGCGACTGTTCATGCTGCCCGATGCCACGGTGTGTCATCCCGGGCATGGCCCCAGCACGACGATCGGCGCCGAACGGGTGCATAACCCGTACGTCGGCGAGGCGGCGGGTCGGCGATGAGCGACCGTCACTCGGATTGGCCAGCGCGTCTGCAGTTCGATTCCACGGCATTCATCGCGCCCGGTGCCGTGGTGGTGGGTGAAGTCACGCTCGGCGCGCGCGCGAGCATCTGGTTCAACACGGTGGTGCGCGGCGACACGGCGGCCATCGAAGTCGGCGCCGACAGCAATGTGCAGGACAACTCCACCGTGCACGTCGATGCGGATTGCCCCGCGATCATCGGCGAGCGGGTGACGGTGGGGCACCGGGCCATCGTGCATGGCTGCGTGATCGAGTCCGATTGCCTGATCGGGATGGGAGCCGTGGTGCTCTCGGGCGCGCGCATCGGGGCGGGTTCATTGATCGGCGCCGCGGCGCTGGTGAAGGAGCATCAGGTCATCCCACCGGGCTCGCTCGTGCTGGGCGCTCCGGCCCGCGTGCTCGGGCCCGTGAGCGACGCGCATCGCGACGCGATCCGCGCCGGGTCGCAGCACTACGTCGAGCTCTCGCGCGCCTATCTGCGCAAGGGGTTTTCCCGTCCGTTCCCCGCCCGCGACAGCGCGCTCGGCGTGACGGCGATCTCGCGCGGGCCGATGAGCTTCGCCGAATGGGGGCAGTGTCTGGCGACACTCTCCGAGTCGCCGGAGTTCGTCGCCGAGAAGCTGGAGTACCACGGCGCGGAGCGCTTCGCGGCGCGCCCCGGCGAGGGCCGCTGGAGCGCGGCCGAGGTGCTCGCGCATTTGGTCGAGTCCGACACGCACGTGCACCTGCCCCGGCTCGAGCAGCTGCTCACCGAAACGTTTCCGGTGATCGATGGGAGCACGATCCCCAACGGGTTCGGCACGCTGGCCGCGAGCGGACTCGCTGCAGCGGATCTCCTCGCGTCGTGGCGTGCGGCGCGCGAGGCGCTCGTCACGCGACTGGCGCCGCTCGCTCGCGCGGATTGGGCGCGCGTCGCCGTGCATTCCGTACGCGGGCCCTTCCCCTTGGGCGAGATGGTGCGCGCGTGGGTGGAGCATGATCTCTCGCATCGTCGCCAGATCGCGCTCGCGGTGGGAGACCCGGCATGATCGTCACCCCCGGAACGCTGGAGCCGCCATTCGACCGCCTGCTCGCGGCACTGGTCGCGCGTGGCGAGCGCGTGGTCATAGGCGCCGATGCGCTGCCCGCCGGTTCGGAGCCCGTCACATTGGCCGTCGGCGTCGGAGCGTTCGTCTTCGACTTCGCCGGGCTCGTGCGTGCGCTGGGGGGCCGGCCGTTCCGCGTGCTCGTGCTGAGTCGGCTTGGCGCACATCCGGATGCCAAGGCTGCTGCGTTGCAACGTCTGTGGCGACTCGAGGAGCACGTGCGCAAGGGCGGAGCGCCCACACTCACACTGCGCTTCGCGCCGCTCCTGGGCCCCGAGTCGCCCCTCTGGCGCAAGCTCGCGTCGCGCCCTGCGTTGCCACGCGGCGGTCGGCAGGTGCTCAACCCCGTACTCGAATCCGATGCGCTCGAGACATTGGTGCGCGCGCTCGCGGATCCGCGGCCGTGGAGCGACTGGTTCGAAGTCGCCGGGCCCGAGGTGTGGTCGTTGGCCGAGCTGTCCGAGCTCGCCAAGCGATCGGGCGTTGCCGCCGGCGGACGCTGGGAGCCGGAGCTCGATGAGTTGGCGGAGCACCGTCTGGCCGAGGCCGAGCCGTGGATACAGCATTTCTCGCTCACGCCGGGTCGGATCGATTCGCTCGCCGGAGCCCTCGCGTGAGCGCGGCCAGCCGCAAGGCGATCCGTCCGAAGGAGCATACCAACCGGCTGGTGGCGCCGCGCCCGGTGCGGTGCGCGATCCTGACGGTGAGCGACACGCGCCGCGGGGATGACGACCGCAGTGGTGCGCGCATGCACGAGCTGCTCGAGAAGGCAGGGCACGTGGTCACACGGCGCGCATGGGCACGGACCGGGCGACGTGCCATCCGTACCGCGGTGACGACGCTGCTGGGTCGCAAGGACACGGACGTGGTGCTGGTCACCGGCGGCACGGGAATGGCGCCGCGTGACGTGACCCCCGAAGCATTGGACTCGTTGTACGACAAGCCGCTGCCGGGATTCGGCGAGCAGTTCCGCGCGCGCTCGGTGAAGCAGGTCGGG
>CAZXSG010000955.1:0-2406 GCA_964643185.1 uncultured Holophagales bacterium | reverse complement strand
GGCGCCGCTCGACGCCCAGAGGCTGCGCACGATGGCGTTGGGCAGCTCGGGCGGCGCCAGCACGAAGCGTTCGTTCGTCGCGGGATCCAGGATCACGGCTCCCGCGTTCGTCGCGATCACGATGCGGTCCGGTTCGCTCACGAGAAGGAGCGCCTCGACGCGCCCGTCGGGCAGCTCCACGCGGGTCGATCTCGCGGGACGCTCCGGGCCTGACCATTCCAGGCGGAAGAGCCCCGCGCCGTACGTTCCTGCGTAAATCACGCGGTTCCCGCGCTCGAGGGTCGAGAGGAGCGACACCACGGCCTCGGCCGGCAGCGGGGGCTCGGCCTTTACGTTCACGAAGCGCTCACCCATCAGAACCGAAAGACCCTTGCCGGTGCCCGCGAAGAGGCGGCCGTCGGCCTCGAGAAGAGCGAACACGGAAGGGTCCGGCAGCCCGCTCGCGGTTCCGTACACGCGCATCGCGCCGTTCGCGAGGGCCGCGAGCCCGCCGCCCGCGGTTCCCAGATAGAGCGTTCGCTCCCCCTCGGCGGTGCGCATCTCCAGAAGGCTGACGACGGAATCGTTCGGGAGGCCCTGGGTGGAATCGAACGCGACGAGATCCCCCGCGGTCTCCCGGGCGAGTCCCGCGAGCGTTCCGATCCAGAGCTGGCCGTTGCGCGCCTGAGCGTGGAAGACGATGTCGCTCGGCAGGCCCGATCGGACGGTGAGTGGCGTCGCGTGCCCTTCGCCGAGGCGCAGGAGCCCGCGGCCTTCCGTGCCCACGAGGAGGTCGTCTCCGTCGGCGGAGAGGGAGCGCACGATGACGCCCTCGAAGCCCGGCACGGCGACGGGGTCCATGGAGTCCTTCGAAATGCGGAAGAGGCCGTTGTCGCTCCCCGCGAGGAGCGCGCCGTCGCGGAAGAAGAGGGCGTTTACACGGGCGAGCCTGCCCGGCAATCGGGCGCCGCCGGCGAAGACGCCGTCCGTGGCGGTGCCCAGCGCGACACGGCCGCCCGGGCCCCAGCTAACCGGGACCTCGGCGATCGAGAGCACGCTCTTGCCGCGCGCGCCCTCGAGCTCGGGGGTCACCGCGAGGGAATCGCCCGTGAGCCGTGCCGCTCCGGCGTCGGTCCCGGCGATCACGTCACCGCTCGAGAGCCCGAGAGCCCTCACGTTGTCTCCGGGCAGCCCGCGCGACCGGTTCCAGCTCGTGAAGACGCCGTTCCGCAGGCGGTGCAGCCCTCCGCCCTCGGTTCCGAAGTACACGCTGCCGTCGGGTGCCGCGAGCACCGCGCGCCCCCAGTTGGAGGCCTTGCGCGTGGGCATGTTGACGATCCGGAACGCGCGCCCGTCGTACACGGCGGCTCCGTCGCGCGTCGCGAGCCAGAGAAAGCCCTGCCGGTCGAACGCGAAGGACTCCACGGAGTTCTGCGGGAGGCCGTCGCGATCGGTGAACACCCGGATGGCCCGGCGCCCCAGAGCGCCCTCCGGTGGAGGCGCCGCGAAAACGGCGCCGGACGCAGCGTTGAATATGGCCGCGGCCACGAGTGCGGACCGGAGGGCGTGTAGCACGGGGCCGCATTCTGCGGGAACCGCTTTGCTATCGTGAACCGTATGGCAAGGCCCGTTCGGTCTCCCCGCAGGAAGACCTCCCCGTCCTCCTCGTCCTCCTCCCCAACCACCTACGTCGTCGCCGGAGCGCGAACCCCCTTCCTCCGGTCGGGAACGGACTACGTCGACACCCTGGCTTACGAGCTGGGCGTCTTCGCGGTGAAGGGTCTCCTCGAGAGAACCGATCTCGACCCGGCCGCCGTGGAGCGGCTGAGCATGGGCTGCGTGCTCGCGGAGCCCCGCACCACCAACGTCGCACGCGAGATCTTCCTTGCGGCCGGGCTGCCCCTGAGCGTGCCCGCGAACACCGTGACCGCGGCCTGCATCTCCGCGAACGTCGCCATCGCGAGCGTTCACGAGGCCATCGCCGCCGGCTCCCTCGGCGTCGCGATCGCCGGGGGCGTCGAGACGCTCTCGGACGTGCCGATCCGCTACCAGAGAAGCGTGCGTAAGAGGCTCATCGCGTCGCAGAAGGCCAAGACCCCGGTCGACTACATGAAGCTCCTCACCGGGCTCAAGCCGCAGGATCTCCTGCCCGAGACTCCGGCGATCGCCGAGTTCTCCACGGGTCAGACGATGGGCGAGAGCGCCGAGCGCCTCGCGAAGCGGCTGGGAATCACGCGCGAGGCCCAGGACGCGTTCGCGGCCGCCTCGCACCAGCAGGCGCACGCGGCCCACGAGAAGGGCCGCTACGCCGAGCAGATCGTCCCGGTGCGCGTGGCCCCGAAGTTCGGGGAGCTCACGCGGGACAACGGCATCCGCGGCGACACCACCGCGGAGAAGCTGGCGGGTCTCTCCCCCGCGTTCGACAAG
>CAZXSG010000954.1:0-2409 GCA_964643185.1 uncultured Holophagales bacterium | reverse complement strand
CCTTCGGCATGAAGATCCCGAAGGGGTACGGCGGCCTCGGCTTAACGCAGTGCGCGTACGGCGACCTCATGAAGCTCCTCACGAGCCGCGACGGCAACCTCGTCGCGCTGCTGTCGGCGCACCAGTCGATCGGCGTGCCGCAGCCCGTGAAGATGTTCGGCACGCCCGAGCAGAAGAAGAAGTACCTGCCGCGCTGCGCGAAAGGCGCGGTCTCGGCGTTCGCGCTCACCGAGCCCGAGGTGGGCTCGGATCCCGCGAACCTCGCGACCACCGTGACGAAGACGCCCGAGGGCGACTACGTCATCAACGGCGAGAAGCTCTGGTGCACGAACGGCACGATCGCCGAGCTCTTCGTCGTGATGGCGCGGCACGCCGACACCAAGAAGATCTCGGCGTTCATCGTGGAGCGCGACATGCCCGGCGTCGAGGTCGTCGTGCGCTGCCACTTCATGGGCCTCAAGGCCATCGAGAACGGCGTCATCCGCTTCAAGAACGTCAAGGTGCCCAAGGAGAACCTCCTGTGGGCCGAGGGCCGCGGGCTGAAGCTCGCGCTCGTCACGCTCAACACGGGCCGGCTCACGCTGCCGGCGTCCTGTGGCGCGCTCGCCAAGCGAGCCGTCGGCATCTGTCGCGAGTGGGCCAACGAGCGCGTCCAGTGGGGACAGTCGATCGGCCGGCACGATGCGATAGCGCAGCTCATCGGCGAGATGGCCGCGACGACGTTCGCCATGGACGCGATCGCCGACCTCACCGCTTCGATGGCCGACGCCGGCGACCGCGACATCCGCCTCGAGGCGGCCGTCGCGAAGATGTGGAACTCCGAGGAGGGCTGGACGATCACCGACCGCACCCTCCAGATCCGCGGCGGGCGCGGCTACGAAACAGCCGACTCGCTTCGCTCGCGAGGGGAGAAGCCCATCCCGGTCGAACGCATGATGCGCGACTACCGCATCAACCTGATCTTCGAGGGCTCCTCCGAGATCATGCGGCTCTTCATCGCGCGGGAGGCGCTCGACAAGCATCTGGCCGTGGCGTTCGACGTCGTGAACCCCAAGACCTCGATCGGCTCGAAGATCGCCGCTCTGCCGCGCGTCGCGGCGTTCTATTCCACCTGGTACCCGTCCCGCTGGCTGGGTTGGGGCCGCTGGCCGCGCTACGGCGAGTTCGGCGCGCTGGCGACTCACGTCCGCTGGGCCGAGCGCACCACGCGGAAGCTCGCCCGCACGATCTTCCACATGATGGCGGCGAACGGCCCCAAGCTCGAGAAGCGCCAGGCGCTCCTCTTTCGCGCCGTGGACATCGGGGCCGATCTCTTCGCGCTCACGGCCACCGTCGCGCGGGCTCATGCCATGGTGCAGGCGAACGAGGAGGGCGCGAAGGGCGCGAAGGGTGCAGTCGAGCTCGCCGATCTCTTCGCGCGCCGGATGCGTCGACGCGTCGCGCAGAGCTTCTCGAAGATCTCCTCGAACGACGACGTCCTCACGTACGCGGTCGCGAAGAACGTGCTCAAGGGCGAGCACACCTGGCTCGAGGAGGGCATCGCCCCGCTCCTCACGGAAGAGGACGCTGCTCCCGCGGCGGCTCCACGGCTCGTCGCGAAAGCAGGATAAAAGCAGGACAGAGGCCGGTCAGGCGCTCGGGACTTTCTTCGCTTCTTCCTTCAGCGCCTCGGCGTCCTTCTTCAGAACCGGCTTGGCCGCCGCGGCGCGCGAGAAGAGCTCGATCGCGCTCTCGGCCGCCTTGCGGCGGGCCGCGGGCTCCGCGGCCGCGCGGGCCTCGAGGAGCCGCAGCGTGCCCCTCTTGAGGAGGGCGTCGCCGCTCCGCGGGTTCGTCTTCAGGGCGTCGTCGGTGCGCTCGAGACCGCGGGCGATCTCCTTCGCGGCCTCCTCGGTGCGACCCTTGGCGAGCAGCCACTCCGCCTTGCGCCGGGCCAGCTCCGCGAACGCCGTGAACGCGAAGCCCCGCCCCTCGTTCTCGCTCACGGAGCGCGAGAAAAGCTCCTCGGCCTTCGCGAAGGCCGCCTCGGGGGACTTGCTTCGGGCGGCGAGGATCCGCCCCTCGAGGGCCTCGATCTCCCCCAGCCGCTGCAGGATGCCGGAGCCTTTCGGCGAGATGGAAAGCGCCTTCTCCGCGCTCTCGCGGGCGTTCGCGAGGTCCGCCTTCGGATCGGCACCCTTCTCGAACGCGTCGCGGGCCTTGGCGAGGTGCAGGCCGGCGAGCTCCTCGAACGGGTTGGGGTTGTTGCCCTTCGTGATCTCGGCGGCCACGCGGAAGCTCGCGATGGCCTTGTCCCGCATCGGTGTGGGGTCCTCGCCCCGGCCCTTCGCCCAGGCCGCGCGCTGGATGAACGTGGCGCCCAGGATGATGCGGGGCGAGTTGTACTTGGGGTTCATCTCGGTGGCCTTCGTG
>CAZXSG010000953.1:0-2409 GCA_964643185.1 uncultured Holophagales bacterium | reverse complement strand
CGACCGCCTCGACCCCCGCGAGAGCGCTCTTCACGCGAGGACGAGCCGGAGATCCCGTCGCCGTTCATCCCGGCCGAGAGACCCCGGCCGCGCTTCGACGGTCCCCCCCAGGCGGGAGGTTTTGCGCCAGGTCGTGTGGCTCCGGGCGGTCCTCCCTTCGCACCAGCGGGCGGTCCTCCGAGGCCGTTCACGCCGCGGGCCAAGACGCCGCGCTTCCCCGACTCGGTCTCGATCTTCATCGGGGCCGGACGCGGCGGCGGCGTGCGCCCGGCGGACCTCTTCGGCGCCATCACGAACGAGGCGGGCATTGCCTCGAAGTCGATCGGCGCCATCGAGATCGCCGAGCGCTTCTCGCTCGTCGAGGTGGCCGGCGACGTGGCCGAGCAGGTCATCTCGGCCCTCCGCGGAACCAAGATCCGCGGGCAGAAGGTCGTCGTCCGCCGCGAGCGCGAGGAGCGCACGGGCTATCCGCGCCGCGGTCCCGGCGGGCAGGACGGCGCCACCTAGACGATTGGCCGGACGGGGGTCGCCGCGAGAGCGCCGGCGACCGTCGTCCACTCCCTCACACGCCAGCTCGCCACCAGGCCGTTCACCACGTAGGGATCGGCCTCGGCGAACCGCCGCACCACGTCGGGCGAATCGGCCTTGAAGATGAGCACCGCGCCGTCGGGTGGATCCGCCAGCGCGCCGCCGAGGACGAGCCCGCCCCGATCGTGGGACGCCCAGGCCTTTTCGAGATGCTCGGCGCGGAACGCCCCGCGGCGCTCCACGTAGTCGGGCACGACGTCGTAGAAGAGAATGAAGTGCTTCACGAGAGCCTCTTTCTGAGCCCGCGAAACGCCCCGCGGAGCCCGCGGAGCCATTGCGACGGCGGGTTCGATCTCAGGAACTCCAGGATCGCGGGCGGGTAGACCCGCCACGGAACGGGATGCGGGTCGGTCACCTGGCTGCGGCCGTCGAGCCGGTGATCCCACTTGGCAACGCACCACCACAGCGAGACGCGTCCCGTGCGCCTCTTCACGAGCCGGAAGATCTCGTCCAGCCCGCGGTCCCATCCCGCGACGGACTTCGCGTCGCCGTGGAGCCGCGCCGCGGCCAGCTCGCGGTCGAGGTGCAGGATCTGCCGGTCCTCGTAGCGTTCGGCGATGCGCAGCCAGTAGTCGTAGTCCATGGTGTGGTGGAGCGAGGCGTCGAGCTCGCCCACCTCGCGGAACACGCGGCTCCGCCAGAACGTCGCGGGCTGCGCCAGGAAGCAGAGGTCCGCGAGGCGCTCCCGACTCCACGGCGCCGTGAGGTACGGGGCGGGCCGCCTGCCCTCGGCGTCGACGTACACCGCCCGGCCGTACACGGGGACGGGCTCGGGGTCCTTCGCGAACGCCTCGCCCACGGCCTGGAGCGCGCCCGGCAGGAGCACGTCGTCGCTGTTCAGCCAGCCCATCACCTCGCCCGTGGCGGTGCGGAATCCGCGGTTGATGGCGTCGGCCTGGCCACCGTCCTTTTCGGAGACGAACGGCACCCGGTCCCGATACCGCTCGAGGATCGCGACCGAGCCGTCGGTGGAGCCGCCGTCGCGCACGGAGAACTCGATATCGGGATAGTTCTGCGAGAGGACGCTCTCGAGCGTCGCCTCGAGAAACGCGGCCTGCTGGTAGCTGGGCGTCACGAGCGAGATGCGCGGCAGGCTCATTCCTTTCATTCCTCGCGCCCCTCGCCCGGAAAGAGCAACCGGATCCGCACGTAGTTCGCGAGGAGGTAGAGCACCCTCGCGCCGAGGGCGAGGGGCCAGAGACCCCGCGGCCCGTGCCGCCGCCAGATCTCGCGCTGCGCGTCCAGAGACAGGTTGTGCCGCGGGTCGAGGAGCCAGCTCACGTAGAGGCCCGCGGACGGCGGGCCGGCGGCGCGGGCGTCGTAGCCGCCCACCTCGTGAACGAGCCGGAGGCCGGGGTCGAGGAGGACGGGCACGCCCGCGGCCTTCGCGCGAAGGGAGTAGTCCGTGTCCCCCCAGGCCATCGGAAAGCGCTCACCGTCGGGCAGGCCGATGCGCTCGAAAACGGCGCGCGGGAGGAGCGTCCCCATTCCGAAGAGCCAGTCCACGGCATAGGGCTCTTCAGGCAGCGCCGCGACGTTTCGCCCGTGGAACGCCACGACGGGACCCCGCCCCCAGAACTCCATGCGACCTCCCGCCGACCACACGATATCGGGTTCGTGGGCGTACGCGACGGCGCTGCCGAGGAGCGCCCCGGGCCGGGCGGCCGCGGTCCGGGCGAGCCGCTCGAAGTAGCCCGCTCCGGGCACCGTGACGTCCTGGTTGAAGAACAGCACCGACTCCGCGCCCGAGTCGAACGCGTGGCGGGTCGCGAGCGCGATGGATCCCGTCCAGTAGAGCGCCCGGTCGGTCGTGAGGACCTC
>CAZXSG010000952.1:0-2412 GCA_964643185.1 uncultured Holophagales bacterium | reverse complement strand
GAGGAACGGACCGCTTCGGCTGGTTCCTCGCGGGAGCGGTGTCGCGCAGCGAACGCTTCCTGGATCCCCTCGTCTTCGAGAACCTGCACAACGAGGGCCGCACGGGACGCGTCTTCGGGAGGTTCGACCTCGCGAACGAGGGCTTCGGGACCATCGCGCGCGCGACGTTCTCGGCCGGCTCCGCTGAGCGCGACGTGCCGAACCTGCCGTCGCAGGAAGCCGCCGGTCAGGACCAGACGACAACCTCGCGGGACGTCCTCTTCAGCCTGGGCGTGACGACCGTTCCGAGCGCGAGCCTCGTGATCGAGGCGCAGGCCTCCGGGCGCCTCGCGAGCCAGACGTTCCGGCCCTCGGCCGGAGACACGCCGATCACGTTCGAGCAGGACCGCGATCTCGACAACTTCCAGGCCCTGGTTTCCTTCTCGGGCACGGCGGGAGTCCACACGTGGAAGGTCGGCGTGCAGGGGTTCTTCTGGTCGCTTCGCGAGAGGACCTCGTTCGGCATCACCGACCCCGGCTACAACGAGCCCGGATCCGCCGAGTACAACGCGAATCTCCTCCCGTACGACCTCTCGCGCGGCGGCGCGCGGTTCCGCTACGAAGGCAAGGGCTCGCCGCAGGACCTGGCCTTTTACGCGCAGGACACGATCCGCCTCGGCAGCTTCACGGCCACGCTGGGCCTCCGGGGCGACGCGTACACGCTCGACCGCGAGGAGGGCTCCCTCCAGCCGCGCATCGGGGCCGCGTACTACATCGAGCCGACGGGGACGGTCGTCCGCGCGTCCTACAACCACCTGTTCATGACCCCGGAGAACGAGAACCTCCTCCTCGCGTCGTCCCGCGAGGCGCAGGCGCTCGTGCCGCCGAACGTCCTCGACGAGCTGGGCACGGGAGCGCTCGCGATACGGGCCGAGCGCCAGGACGCGTACGAGGTGGGGCTCGAGCAGCGCGTGGGACGCCTCTTCAAGCTCTCGCTCTCGTACTGGAAGCGGAACGCGCAGAACTTCTCCGACAACTTCCAGCTCCTGGACACGGGAGTGCTCTTTCCCGTGACGCTCGCCGAGGGGCGGCTCGAAGGAGCGGACCTCCGCATCGACTTCGCGCGCACGGCCGGCTTCTCGGGCTACGTGTCCCTCGGCACGGCCAAGGCGGTCGCCGTCCCGCCGTTCACCGGGGGTCTCTTCGTTTCGCAGGAGCCCGTGGAAGTGCTTTCCGGCGGAGCTTTCCGGATCGATCACGATCAGAAGCTCTCGGCGCAGGTGGGCTTGCAGTACGAGGTTCCGAAGACCGGACTCTGGTTCGGCCTCCTCCTCAGGCACGACTCGGGCCTCGTGACCGAGATCGAGGACGTCGACGCGGTCGCGGCCGATCCCGATATCGCGTTCGGCCTCGACTACGTGGACTTCGGGAGCGATCCCTCGAGGGTGAAGGCGCGCACCGTCGTCAACCTCTCGGCGGGGCTGGACTTCAAGACCTTCGGCATGCCGCTGTCCTTGCAGGCGGATCTCCTGAACGCGTTTGACGAGAAGGGGCTCTACAACTTCCTGTCGGCGTTCGGCGGGACCCACGTCATCCCGCCCCGCACGCTGGCCGCGCGGTTGAAGGTGGCCTTCTGAGGATCAGGCCCAGCTTTCGAAGACCGTTCTCGATGGGACGCCGTTCTCTTCGAGCCAGCGCTTCACGGCGTGGTAGCTCGTGAAGCGATTCGCGATCTCGTCGAGGGTCCGGTCGTCGCCCGAATCCTCATCGAGCCCGAGCGCGGAAGCGAGGGCAAGGGTTTCGACCCGCAGCCGGTAGGCGACGTCGTTTCCGAAAGCGTCCTGCGCGGCTTCGCTGAAGTCGTAGAGCTCGACCTCGACGACGCCCGGCTCGGGGCACGAGATCCACGAGGCGGTCTTCGGAAGCCCGCCCGTCAGACGCCGCTTCCCGTCGTCCTCAGACGTGAGCGCCCGCCCGTGTGGCTCCGCCCGTTCCGGGCTTCGCACCTTCCTCCGGCGCGGAGCACTGGTCGCAGAGACCCTTCACGAGGATCTCGACGTTGCGTGCGACGAGGCTGCGGGGGGCCTTGCGGGAGCGGCCCAGGTCCAGCGAGAGGTCCGAGAGGCAGGCCAGATCACCGCACTCGCTGCACAGAAAGTGCGGATGCTCCTTCTTGCTCTTCTCCCCGGCGGGCTCGAATCGCCACACGTGATCGCCGAGATCGGTGCGGCGCGCGAGGCCCACGCGGGCGAGGTCGAGAAGATTGCGGTACACGGTGACGCGGTCGATGCCGCCGATGTCGAGCCGCTCCGCCATCTCGGCGTGGCTCACGGGGCCTTCGGTCTCGCGGAGTAGAGCCAGTACCGCCAGGCGCGGCAGCGTGGCCCGGAGCCCGGCCTTGCGGAGAGCGTCCCGCAGCTCCTCGGTGCTCTT
>CAZXSG010000951.1:0-2415 GCA_964643185.1 uncultured Holophagales bacterium | reverse complement strand
GACCGCGTGGAACGCGGCGCGGCCGGCACCTGGTTCTTCACGTCGGTCTTCCTTTCGTTCGCGCTCCTCCATCTCCTGCTCTTTTTGTTTGGCCCCGATCTCCGCGAGAACCTCTACTTCGCGCTCCTGTGCCTTGCCAACGCGACGCTCGCATACCTCCTCATGGGCAAGGCCGTGCTCCGGGATCCTCACTTCATCCTGTTCTCCGAGCCCACGATGGGCGTCGCGGGCCTCCTCTTCGCGCTCAGCTCCGTGCTCTTCACGCACGAGGCGTTCGGCGTGCGCCGGCCACGGGCCGTGACGGGCCTTCTCCTCGCGGGCTTCGTGGGGCTTTCCGTCTGGTCGGCCTTCGCCGCAATGCAGGCCGTGCCGTTCGTGTTCTTCTCGATGCTCTTCGGGGGGGTCGAGGGCGGGCGCACCGTGTTCGTCGCGGCCTGGCGCGGTAGGCCCGGCGCCCGCCTCGGGGGGGCCGGGATCCTCGCCATCGGCTTGGGTTTCGGCGTGGGTCTCCTCGCGAACCTCGGGGTCGACATGGGCTTCCTCGGTCCGCGTCGGGTGGTGCGGGCCATCCTCCCGTTCGCGTCCGTCGTCGTCCTCCTCGTGCTCTCGTCCGTCCACCTCGCGCGCCGCGTGGCCGCGATCAACCGCGAGCTCCGCGGGCGGATCGACGAGGTCACGCGCCTCTCGGAGGAAAAGCTCGAGAAGGAGCGCCAGGCCCGTGCCATCGAGGTCTCCCGCAAGCTCCTCGAGGCCGAGTTCGCGCGGAAGGCCGACGAGCTCGAGGAGGCGCGCCAGCTCCAGATCTCGATGCTGCCGGGCCGCCCGCCCACGATTCCGGGGTTCCGCATCGCCGCCCGCATGCAGACGGCCTCGGAGGTCGGCGGGGACTACTACGACTTCGACCTCGGCCCCGACGGCGCCCTCACCATCGCGATCGGCGACGCGACGGGCCACGGCATGCGCGCGGGTACGCTCGTGACGGCCACGAAGAGCCTGTTCGGAGCGTTCGCGCGGGAGCCGGAGCTGATCAGTACCATGACGCGGGCCGGGGCTGCCCTCGCGCGCATGAACCTCCGCGCTCTCACCATGGCGCTCACCATCGTGCGCATCCGGAACGGCGAGGCTCACATCGCCGCCGCCGGGATGCCGCCGGTTCTCATCCACCGCGGCCGGACCGGCGTCGTGGAGTCGTTCCTCGTTCCGGGAATGCCGCTCGGCGCGCGCACGCCGTTCCCCTACGCACAGTCCATCGCGGCGTTCGGACCCGGGGACACGCTGCTCCTCATGAGCGACGGGCTGCCCGAGCGGCTGGACCCGAACGACGACATGCTGGGCTACGAGCGAACGGTCGATTTATTCGCGGACTCCGCGCACAGAGACGTGGAAGACCTCCTCGACAGCCTCGTTTCGGAGGCCGGTCTGTTCGCGAAGGGCCGTGCTCCGGAAGACGACGTGACTCTCGTGGTGATCCGCAACACCACCGCCGCGTGAAAGGCATCACGGCGAAAGCCGCGAGCCTGCGCAATACTTCGCCCTCATGAACAGCCTACGTCGTCCGGCGAACGTCCTTCTTGCCACTTCCCTCGGCCTCGTCCTCACGGGCTGCGCCTCGGGCGGATCGCCGTCCTCCTCGAACGCCGACGGCGACGCGCCGCAGAAACCGGCTTCCCGCGCGTCGTCGGGCGAGTCGACGTCGCGAGGCGCGCGCGGCGGCGGACCTCAGGGTGCCGCCAAGCGCGAGCTCGAGAGCCGCGGCAAGAAATTCGAGGTCGACGACTTCATCGAGGCCGCCGAGAAGAACGACGTCGAGCTCCTCCAGGTGTTCTTCGACGCGGGCATGGATGCGAACGCCAAGGACCGGTACGGCCGCACGGCGATCATGGGCGCCGCCGAGCGGGGCCGCATCGGCGCGATCAAGCTGCTCCTTTCCAAGGGCGCCGATCCCAACTACTTCCCGCCCACGTTCGACTCGCCGCTCCTCATCGCCGCGCAGCATGGAGAGTCCGAGGCCATCCGCGTGCTCGTCGCGGGCGGCGCGAACGTCGACCAGCCGGCCGGGGCCACGCAGGGCGGCACGCCGCTCACCCGCGCGGCCGACGTGGATCAGTGGGACGCCCTGAAGACGCTCCTCGAACTGGGAGCGGACCCCAACCTCACGAACGACAGCACCACCGCGCTCTTCAAGGCCGCGGAAAAGGGGAACGAGCCCATCGTGAGGTACATCCTCGAGAAGGGCGGAGACCCCAACAAGCGCGCGCCCGGCGGCGCGGTCGCGCTGTGGTTCGCCGTGTGGAACGGCCACACCGCCGTCGTGAAGCTGCTCCTCGAGGGCGGCGCCGACCCGAAGAAAGATCGCGAGATGCTCCTCAAGGGCCTGGGCGGACAGCCGATCCTCCCGGGGATCCAGAAGCTCCC